>JBLIDJ010000032.1:0-21789 GCA_047634195.1 Flavobacteriales bacterium | reverse complement strand
AATGGCATTCTCGAACCCCGAAATCATTGCTGTTCTTAACAAGATAAAACCACCATACAATGTGAATACCTTAAGTATTAATGCAGCATTAGAAGTGTTGTCATCGAATGAAAGAATTCAATTACAGGTTTCTAAGATCAAGCAAGAACGAGAATTGATGATCAAGCAACTCATGCAGTTAGAAATCGTAAAGTTAGTTTACCCTTCTGACACCAACTTTCTACTTGTCAAGTTTTTAAACGAAGAATTGGTTTTTAAAACTTTACTGAAAAATGGAATTGTCGTTCGAAATAGAGCGTCACAAATTGAAAATGCTCTTCGTATTACAATTGGAACCAAGTCGGAGAATGAGCAATTAATCAATCTTCTAAAAGAAATATAAAAATGAAAAAAGTATTATTTATAGATAGAGACGGAACATTAGTGATTGAGCCACCTGTTGATTATCAGTTGGATAGTTTAGAAAAATTGGAATTCTACCCCGGCGTATTCCAAGGATTATCAAAAATTGTAGAACAACTCGACTACGAATTAGTCATGGTGACTAATCAAGATGGTCTAGGGACAAGTTCTTTTCCGGAAGAAACCTTTTGGCCAGCTCAGAATAAAATCATAGAAGCGTTTAAAAATGAAGGTGTTGAATTTTCTGAGGTACTGATCGATAAATCATTTCCAGAAGAAAACGCGCCCACAAGAAAGCCGAGAACAGGTTTATTGCAAAAATACATCCATGGTGACTATGATCTTGAAAATTCATATGTGATCGGAGACAGAGCGTCAGATATAGAACTAGCTAACAACTTAAACTGCAAAAGCGTCTTTATTGGAGAATTAAATGAAGATGCTACAATATCTACCACCAATTGGAATGAGATTTATGCATACCTCAAATCAAAACCTCGTGTTGGTCAAGTCACTAGGGTAACTAAAGAGACCAACATTCTTGTTGAAGTAAACCTTGACGGAAACGGTCAAAATGAACTTTCTACAGGAATAGGATTCTTTGACCACATGTTAGAACAAATTGCCAAACACGGAAACATTGATGTGACAGTTAAAGTGGACGGTGACCTAGAGATTGACGAACACCACACCATCGAAGACGTTGCGATTACCCTTGGGGAAGCATTTGTCAAAGCTTTAGGCTCAAAGAAGGCGATTGAACGTTATGGCTTTTTATTACCTATGGATGATTGTTTAGCGCAAGTGGCCATTGATTTTGGTGGACGACCATGGTTGGTTTGGGATGTTAATTTTAAGCGAGAAATGATTGGCGAAATGCCCACTGAAATGTTCATGCACTTTTTTAAATCGTTCGCAGATGCTTCAAAATGTAATTTAAACATTCAGGCGCAAGGAGAGAACGAGCACCACAAAATTGAAGCAATATTCAAAGCATTTGCCAAGGCGATAAAAATGGCAGTAAGCAAAACAGAAACGTATACAATACCTAGTACAAAAGGAAAGTTATGATAGCAATTATCGATTATAACGCTGGTAATATTAGTTCGGTCCAAAATGCACTAAACCGTCTAGGATATGAATCAATTGTTACGCGAAATAAAGAAGAAATTCTAAAAGCAGATAAAGTTATTCTTCCAGGGGTTGGTGAGGCTGGCACTGCTATGAGCTATTTGATAGAATTTGGATTAGATGGCTTTATCAAAAAGTTAAAGCAACCTTTTTTAGGTATTTGTTTGGGCATGCAATTGATGTGTAATTCAAGTGAAGAAGGTGATACAAAATGTCTCGGCATTTTCAATTCTACGGTGAAACGATTCCCGCCAGCAGAAAAAGTGCCACACATGGGGTGGAATAACATCAATGCTTTAAGAGGAAGTCTTACAAGTGAAATTGAAACGAATAGCGATGTTTATTTCGTTCACAGTTATTACGCAGAGCTATGCAATGAGACAAGTTCTCAATGCGATTACATCATCCCTTTCAGTGCTTCTTTGGAAAAAGATAACTTTTACGGAACGCAATTTCATCCAGAAAAATCGGCAGATATTGGAGAACAGATACTTAAAAAATTTTTAGAATTATGAGGATAATACCAGCAATAGATATTATAGATGGGAAGTGTGTAAGACTCATAAAAGGTAATTATTCTACCAAAAAAATATACCATGACGATCCATTAGAAGTGGCCAAAGAATTTGAAGCAAACGGAATACAATATTTACACGTTGTAGATTTGGACGGTGCAAAATCAAACAACATTGTCAACCATAAAGTATTGGAAACCATTGCAGCCAACACGAGCTTACAAATTGATTTCGGTGGAGGTTTAAAAACAAATGAGGATGTTCAATTGGCTTTTGATTGCGGAGCAAAACAAATTACAGGAGGCAGTATTGCTGTTAGTAATCCAGAAATGTTTACACAATGGATTGCTAAATATGGTGCTGAGAACATTATTCTTGGCGCTGATTGTAACAACCGTAAAATTGCTACGAATGGCTGGTTAAAAGAATCAGAAATAGATGTGATTGAATTCATTAACTCTTACCATATGAAAGGTATTCAAAACGTTATTTGTACAGACATCAGTAAGGATGGAATGTTGCAAGGTGCTTCGAATGAATTATACCAAGAGATCATGAAAGCAACACGGGTTTCTCTCATCGCTAGTGGGGGAGTTTCATGCATGCATGATTTATACCAATTAAAAGAGCTTGGCTGCGAAGGTGTCATTCTTGGGAAAGCCATCTATGAAGGCAATATTTCACTCAAAGAACTACAACAATTATGTTAAAGAAAAGAATTATACCTTGTTTGGATATTAAGAATGGAAGAACCGTGAAAGGGGTTAACTTCATTGACATTAAAGATGCTGGAGACCCCATTGAATTGGCCAAAGAATATGTCCAACAAGGTGCAGACGAATTGGTGTTTTTAGACATTACTGCTACCATTGAAAATAGATCAACCTTAATTGATTTGGTTCAAAAAATTGGAAGAGAAATAAACATTCCCTTTACTGTTGGTGGGGGTATTAACTCTTTGGAAGATGCTTCAAAATTAATTACAGCTGGAGCAGATAAGGTAAGTGTTAATTCTTCAGCTGTCAAAAACCCACAATTGATTAACGATATTGCTTCTAAATTTGGTTCGCAATGTGTTGTTGTTGCAGTAGATACAAAACTGATTAATGAAGAATGGATCGTCTTCATAAAAGGCGGAAGAACACAAACAGAACTGAGAACATTGGATTGGATCAAGCAAGCAGAAGTTTTAGGTGCGGGAGAAATTCTGCTAACCTCTATGAATCATGATGGTACAAAAAGTGGCTTCGCATTGGACATTACCCAACAAGCAAACAACACGGTAAAAATCCCTATTATTGCTTCAGGTGGAGCCGGAACTAAAGAACACTTCTCTGAATTATTTCAAACAGGAATTAGTGCTGGATTAGCGGCTAGTATATTTCACTATGGAGAAATTCCAATACCCGAATTAAAAGAGTACCTCATAAAACAAAACATATCAATTAGAAAATAACAAAAATGAAAATAGATTTTAACAAAGGAAACGGACTAGTTCCAGTCGTAATTCAGAACGCCATCACATTACAAGTATTAATGTTGGGGTATATGAACGAAGAAGCGTATCAAAAAACACTGGTAGAAAACAAAGTAACTTTCTTTAGTCGCAGTAAAAATAGATTATGGACTAAGGGCGAAGAGTCTGGAAATACGCTAATGGTAAAAGACATTAAGATTGATTGTGACAATGATACAATTCTCATTTCTGCTGTTCCAAAAGGACCAACTTGTCATACTGGAGCAACGACTTGTTTCAACGAAGAGACTTCAAAAGGATTTTTATATCAATTAGAAGACACCATAAATCAGCGCATTGATGATAATGATGAAAAGTCGTACACAAATCAATTGTACAGACGCGGAATCAATAAAGTAGCGCAAAAAGTAGGTGAAGAAGCGGTAGAACTAGTAATCGAAGCAAAAGACAATGACGCTGATTTGTTTAAAAATGAGGCGGCCGATTTAATGTACCACTACCTTATTCTATTAAAAGCGAAGGGATTTAAGATAACGGATATTGAAGATGTGTTAAAAGAAAGAGGTAGAAATAAATAATTCAGATAAAACCCCAAATTATCAGTCAGGGAAAAAACACGATTTTATTGATAGACCACTTTATAATTTTATCCAAGATTTTAGAAGTTACCTTGTTCATGATGGTGTTCGACAATTATCTCCTGTTAGCCAAGCTAGACCTGTTGAGAATAAATTCGAAACTCGGCATTGCGTTTCAGCCAATTTGAAACACCTTACCAAAAAATCATTCAACTGGAAATCTAAGAGCAAAGAGTTTATCAAAGCTCAAAAATAGATGTGTTGCATTTATGAGTTTAACATAGCCTAGTTTTAAGTCTTTTGTTTTTTCTTTTTGGCTGCTGGAAACAAGACATTATTAAGAATCAATCGATAGCCAGGAGAATTGGGATGTAGGTTTAAATCGGTAGGGGGGTCTCCAACCAAATGCCTGTAATCTTCAGGGTCGTGACCGCCATAAAACGTCCATTGCCCTTTGCCTAGTTCGCCGTGGATGTACTTGGCAGTGCCAATAGATTTTGTTTCTCCCAAAATAAGTACATCGGATTTGATAAGCGGCACTTTAAAAGATGTTGTTTGCCCCATAAATCCGGTAATAACTTGCTGGTGATTTTGAGTCAATATGGTTGGTACAATGTCGAATTTAGCAGAGAATTCAAAGAGTGTGAAAATATCGTTTTTTTGACCAAGCTTCACATGGTCATTGGTGCCATCAATATTCGAAAACTCATATTGCATTGGATCCATGATTAATTGAATGTCCTTAAAAGCAATGGTGCTATTCATGTCTATTTTTTCTTGCGCTTTAGGATCGGCAGCGTCACCGTCGAACATCCATTCGCAAATGTCCACTTTTTCGGCAGCTAAGGCAATGTCGTAAGAGTCGGTGCCAGAGCACATGGTAAACAAAAAACCTCCGCCAAGCGTGTAATCCCTAATGGTTGTTGCTACAGCTCTTTTGAGTTCCGACACTTTCCCAAAACCCAAGGATTGGGCTACGGCCTCATTAGATCGCACTTGGTCGAGGTACCAAGCAGCATTTTTGAAACTACGATAAAACTTACCATACTGACCCGTAAAATCCTCGTGGTGTAGATGTAGCCAATCATATTTATTTAACTCTCCATTAATAATTTCGGTGTCGTAAACAATGACATAAGGAATTTCGGCATACGTCAGCACCAAGGTCACAGCGTCATCCCAAGGTTGTTTGTTTTTTGGGGAGTAAACAGCCATTTTTGGAGCTGTTTGTAATTTTACAATTTCTTGATTGACTTCTGGGTTCGAAATTTGACTTCGGATGAGGTCGGCCTGAGCGTCAGCAATGACATCAAATGAAACGCCACGTATCGTGCACTCTTCTTGTATGTCAGCCATTTGTGGAATTAAAAAACTACCACCTCGGTAATTTAATAACCATTCTATTTCAATGTCATTTTGCAATACCCAAAAAGCAATCCCATATGCTTTTAAGTGATTTTTTTGCATTTCATCCATAGAAAGCAACAAATAAGCTGCTTGAGACGAGAACGAAAACAGGAAGATGCTAATAATAAAAAGTACTTTTTTAATCATGCAACTAAGATAAGTAACATAGCTCAGACAAAGAGTGTTGCGTTAAAAAATAATCATTGATTAAAATTCCTTTAGTGTCATTGGTTTATATCGGTATTTCATAAGTAACATAAACAAGGTAGAAACCGTCCGACTTTTGTATTGCTTCTCGTTAATGGGTGAAAAGTAGGAATACAATTGTAAACTTGAAATCGTGTAAAATAATGCTTATTATTGTAAAGCTAAACTATTCATTATGAAACCATCCGATGAGTTATTTAATCTCATAAAGTCTTTGACCAAGACAGAAAAACGATTTTTTAAGTTACAATCATCGCTCCAAAGTGGGGATAAAAATTATTTAAAGATATTCTCCTTTATTGATACACAAGATAATTACGACGAAGAATCCGTCAAAAATCATTTTAAAAATGAGCGATTTATAAAACACTTTCCCAGTGAAAAGAATCACCTGTACAAACAGTTACTGAAAAGTCTTAGGGCATATCATGCTGATAATTCTATCAGCTCCATACTCAAGGAAGAGATAAAAAACATAGAAGTACTTTACAAAAAAGCCTTATTCAAAGAGTGTAACAAATTTTTGAAACGGGCTAAGAAAATGGCTCAAGAACACGAGAAATTTTATTATTGGTTCGAATTAATTAGTTGGGAAAAAGCCTTACTCGAAGAGGCATTTGAAGCAGGAGAGTTTGGAACGGGATTAGATCCATTGGTAGAGGAAGAACATTTAGTTATTGAAAAATTACGAAACTTGGCTGAATACCATATTTTGTATTCCAAGATTAACTACATCTTTCGCATTGGAGGTTTTGTAAAAAGCCCAGAAGAACGCGAAATGGTTGAAGAGATTTCGAATCACGCACTTATTTCGGGTAAAAACACAGCGCTCAGTAATAGAGCTGCATCCATCTGTTATTACATCAAAGGATTTTGCAGTGCGGCAAATAGAAATACCGAAGAGAGTTTCGAGTTTTTCTCTAAAGCGAAATACATATTAGATCAAAATCCACAACTGAGAAAAGATCTTGGTAAGCGATATGTTAGAACAATTGCTAACCTTATTCAAGTTGAAATAAGGAGTAAACGATTTGATGAGGCAACCAGGCTTATTGGTGAAGTGGAAGCGTTAAAAGGTACGACAGGGTTTAATTCCACCGATTTAGAAGTCATCTTGTATTATACTTCTTCTTTAGCAAAACTTTTGCTGTTTATCAGACAAGGAAAATTTGAGGACAGCCTAGTACTGATGGAAGCTATCACCACGAATTTTGAAAAATATGGATCTAAAATAAACAAAGAACAAGAAGTTGTTTTTAATTATGTCTTTGCATACTGTTATTTTGGTGCTCAACAATATAACAAAGCCTTATCGTGCATTAATAAAATACTCAATGACAATGAGAACACCTTAAGACAAGATGTTTATGCTTATGCACGTATCTTTAATTTGGTGATTCACTACGAGTTGAATAATGTTGATTTGCTGTATTATATTATCAAGTCTACCCAACGGTATTTAGGAAAACAAGATCAAAGTTTTATGGTCGAAAAATTGCTAGTCGATTTCTTCAAAAAAGCCATTAAACCATTAAAAGATGAAAAAGAGTCTGAATTGTTTGAGGAGTTTTATACTGAATTGAAAAAACTGTTTACCGACGATTCTCAGCGAGTAATATTGGAGTATTTTGATTTTAATTCGTGGATAAAATCCAAGATTACTAAAACATCGTTTCAAGAGTTAATTACTGAAAAAGGAAGCGCAACATAAAAATCATTCAAAATTTCCATTGAATTTGGGTAGTAACATGATTCGTTGATTTGTAAAGTGGTTCACCTTCTTCTGTAATCAAATCGTTTTTTGTCCGGTTTCTGGCAATTCTAATCCACAGTTGAAAAGAAGAATTGATCTTTTTCTTGACCAAAAAATAGACACTATTTCCTGTGCCAAAATACGCTGGCGTATTGAATGAATACAAGACATCTTTTTCATAGGTATATATGCGGGAGTTGTAGCCAGCTGTATGGTAATTTGTGTAGCGAATACTAGCGGTCCATGATTGTTGGCGGTACGATAGTTCTTGATACATAAGTCGTCCTTGCTCTTGCAGTAAGCCTTGGCCATATCTATTAGCCACAACTCTGGCCTGAAACAACCATGCCTTATTTATTTGTTTACGAACATGAAGTTGCACTCGTTGTTTTTTCACTTTAGCTAAAGGCTTAAAGACAGCCTCTTCATTTACATCGTTTTTTTCTTCGGTATTATTTCTATAGAACAGATAAAAAGTCATCTTTTTCCTCAGGGTATACTGCCATTTTAGTAAATAATCTTTGCCAGATGATATAGCAGGCATGTACCTACTTATCCACTTACTTCGATATAAGTCAGTGTAAAAAGACACCGTGTTTTTTTTGTTTATACTGATTTCGTTTCCCCAATACAAACCAGTTTCATTGCTTCCAACGCCGTCAGCAAATGGAATAGTGTATGAACCAACATAACCAGCATCATACGATCGAAACAACAAGGTAGAATTGACTCGTTGCCCAATTGCTTGAGTTGTTCCAATGAGTCCTGCTAGGTTTTTGTGTTGGTTGCTTGCTATTTCTCCAAAATATATTCCATGACTTCCTGAGTACAAAAAATTGAAACTTGCTCTTTGAATTAAATGTTGATTTTCAGGAAGCACAGCTTCATACAAAGAAGCATCATTTGGAATATCTCCGTGATACTTATGTTGAAACAAAGTTAGCCCAAGGCTTAATTTTTTAAATCGATAAGTAGTGTTTAATCCATAAGCAGTTAATGTGCTTTGATTTTTTTTTGTCAATTCATTGTTTGTTCTATGTAATCCATTTCCCTCCACACTGCTGAACACGAGATTCCCATCGACTGTGTCGACCACATTAGCATCCACTTTTCTGAATACCACTAGGGGATAAAAGGACAAGTTCCCAATGTTGATATGAGTAGCAATACCTCTCAAATATTCATATTCTTTTGACGATGCGTATGGTCTAACACTGTTGTCTGCTTTTGCTACCAATTGTGTGTTACTACTTTTCCCAAAACCAAATCCTGTCCATAAGGCAAGTCCTTGGCCAAAGTTTGCTTGGAAATCACCGACGATCAATTCTTTGATTACTCCAATATCTTTTATAGCCACATAGCCAGAGTAAAAATCATAACCTAACGAATTTGGTGCCTTGAAAAAGGCTTCACCAGCATCATTTTCTGTGTTTACTCCAATCTTTAAACTATTTGAATTAAACCTATACCTCAGATTCTGCTTAATGGGAGATCCTAAAAATTGCTCCTGATTTTTTGGTAATAAACTTCCTTCACTTTTGTACGATGTCCGATACACCAACTCTTGGTTGATATTTTCAATGTTAAAATTGGAATTAATTGGTGACACTGTCACAAAGGGTTTTATTCTTAGAATAGTTTCTAAGTCAAAATGAGGGATGATTTGTAATTCATATAAGCTTAGTAGAGTTTCGTATTTAGAAAGATGTTCTTTCAAACTCTCAAATTGTTGATATGACAATAGTTGAAGTATTTTTAGTGGAGCAATGCTATGAATAGAAAGAGGAATAGGATGTTGAATGTATTGCCAATATAACTCTGTTAATGCACTAAAATCTAAGTCTTCATTGTTGGTTTCTGCGACGTATGTCAATCGTTCTTCAATCAAATGTTCTATGTTTATTTCTTGTGTTTGCGCAGAGCCCTCTACGATTGCAAAGCTTATAAAACTTAATATGACGAATAGCCTTTTCATTTCCAATGATATAAAAAACCAATGCTAGGAGAAATACCAATAGTTGATTGCCATTGAGAGGCTATAAGTAAGCTCCAGTTTGGGTTTTTGTGATAGGTAATTCCTAAGGAAAATAAGCTGGGATTTATTCCTGTGGCCAGCATGATATGAAGCACCTCTTTTATCTGATAACTCATGCCCATACTTACTTGTTGGGATACTTCAGTACTAGTTATTTGTGAGTATAAATTAATTTGCTTGTCGAGTTTATATTTCACACCAATGTTGAATGCCTCCAACTGACTCTCAAACTCATGTTTGTTTGAAATATTTAGCATTACTTGAGATCCAATAACGGTGTTTTTATTGAGTTGAAAGGATAGGCCTAATTCAGGAGAAATGGTTTGAAAAGATGGGTATTGCTCTCCTTGGCGCCAGCGATGGTAATTGAGTTTGATGCCACCGCTAAACTGTTGTGTAATAAGAAGCCCATAAGCTATGCCGTATTTGTTGTGTTCAATTAAACCAAACCCATTTTGGGCAAATTGAATAGCAATTCCACTATGATTGTTGATAGATGTGTATGCAATAAGTTCGCTTGTGCTTAGTTGAACAATGCCATAGGGTATAACTTGATGAAATTGAATGTTATGCGATTTAACTTGACTAAGATTAGCTGCGTTGGCACTGCCAAACCATGCATAGTCATTCCCTACGGAGGATATGTTTCCAAGAGCGAAAGGTTCTCCAGTGTTAAATTTAGGCTGTGCAAATACATGAGTACAGCAAGCTTGTATGACTATAAATAGCCATGTTTTCATAACTTATCTCATTATGGTTAATTTCCAGTTTATGGTTTCAAGATTATTTTCTAATACGACTACATATAATCCATTCGGTATATGATTAAGCTTTATGGTTGCATTTTCTGAAGATAATTCGGTTGCATGTAATTTTGCCCCAGTAAGAGCGTATATGCTTAAGGTACTAATGTTATTTTCAAGGCCTTTGATATGCAATAAGTCTTTAGCCGGGTTCGGAAAAATAGTAATATTTGATAGACCAAGTTCGGCAACTGCAGAAGTCCCTCGAATGTGAATCCCAACGTTTCTTTCAACATCAAAATGCAAACCTGTAATAGAAGTAACACTTGACGAAATAACAGCTTTATGGGTAGAGATATGTGGTAAACCAGCAATTTCAACTTTCAGCCTAAATGTACCTTCGGGGATATTGGAGAAAAAATAATCTCCACTTGGAAACGTATGCGTAAAAGCAATTACTTCATTCGTAAAATCGTCGATCAACAATATGCGTTGATTTTCTAATGAGAAATCACCTCCTACATCAAGTTGTTGTGCGTTTCCAGAAATATCACCCATACCTGAAAGTGTAGCTAGGTTACTAAGTGTCACATTGTAATTTTCCAAGGCCAAGTAACAATCTTTGTTAATCACTTGGGCAGACTCCCAAAAAGGCGTGTTGCCTAAATATAAGGGTAGTGCTTTAGGGTAGTTCGATTTGTCTGGGATAACCTCTACAATATAACGGCCATCATCGATATTATCCATCACAAATCTAGAATCATTACCAAAAACATCTTGTTTAATGTTTACATAGTTTTTTGGAATTGCAACATCATGTAAATATGCCTCTCCTTTATTAAGGCTTGCTCCGTTTAAGTTTAGATAGCCAATGAGATTTTTTTCACTTTCATGAAACACAAATGGAATACCTTCATTTACAGCAAGGCAATAGTCTTCAAAATTTAATGTGTCAGCAACAATTGGCACAACCATGGTGGCTAGGTAGTAAGTTTGATCAAACGTAAGAATAGGGTCATATGTAAATTCAGGTTGATTATTACTAAGGATATAAGACAAGCTATCATAAGAAGCATCTTTTTTAATAACATATATTAACGAATCACCAGCTTTTACAGTAGGTTCAATGTCAACAATAGCACTTAGCGTATCATATTCACAATAATCATATGCCTTAGGTAAAAGCCTGCCAGCTTTGTTTTCGCAATCGCACTTTTGTATGCCAGAGATACTCGTAGTACAACCTAGGTTATTAGAAACTTCAAAATAATATTCTTCGCCAGAAAAGATACTTTCACTTTTAAAATGATAAGGAGGGCTAGGACTGAGTGTTCCTGAGGCACTTCCGTTGATCGTAAAACTACTCGCTCCATTACCTTCAATATCAAATTCAACTTTATATGCTGTTAAATCTGCTTCACAATCTAGGTTAAGGTTAATGATTTTGGGAGCTTCAACTATTTCTATGGTTACTGTTGAACTATCATCGTCGCAACTATATTTTCCTACAACCATGTATCTGAAAACATAAATGCCTCCAGCCAATTGGTTAGGTTGAATGAAACTCCCTCGAAGAGCGCCGGTTGTATTTACTTCCATCCAATAACCAATAGTATCAAAAGGAGGAATAAGTACATCAAAAAGATCATATACTTCGTTGCCACAAAGTATTTCATATCCATCAAGTCCAGGTTGAGGTTTGGCAGTTACATTCAATAAAAGCGAATCTTCAGTAAACGATTTACATCCATTATGCAGGTCCACAATGTTATCGACCTTTATATATCCTTGCATGGTAGGATGAGCGGCCAGAAAAAATGGAGAATAATCGGATATAGTTTCATAATCATTTCCTTCGTAACTGTAAGAGATATTGAATGGGCCATATCCTTCACATTTTCCAATTACTCGCACGGTATCTTCGGCGCACACAGCACTTGCACCATATAAAATAGGATTGGGTGCCGCACTTGGGTTTAATGTCACTTCGCTTGAAGCAATTTTATTGCAACTTGGCATTCCGTTGTCAAATACTTCCATTAAGAACAATGTTACTGTATCTGTAACTACATAAGTAGCACCGTAACCATCTGGGACATTAAATTCTTCATAATCGTTGTTTCCATCGGAATAAGAAACATTAAAAGGGCCAATGCCATGAAGGTCAAAAGTAAGCAGTATGGTATCACCCATGCAGAAATCGTCAGGAGCACTAACTTCAGCAAACTGAGCACCTCCTACTTCAAAAATTATTTCACCTGCCTGTGCGCCACTGCTGCATAATGCCGAGGTTCGGTCAGTCACAGAAAGAATAGATAAGGTAATAGGTTCTGTAGGGGATACAATTCTCTCTTCTCCATTAGATATATTGAAATAACTAAACGCAACCGTTCCATCTGTTAATAGCAAGTCAACATTGGTGCTGGCATTGACGGAAAACCCAATACTGGATTGGTCCCCAGTACAAATAGGGTTTGATCCAGTAATGTTAAGACTTGCCGTAGGTATTTGAGATACCGTAATGACAACTTCATCAGTAGAACTCCCCAAGCATCCAGGGTTATTGTAATCTTTAAACGAAACAACTTCAATTGTAGACGTAGTATTAGGTGAAAGTGATAGAATATTACTATCAGGAAGTTCCGTGAAGTAAAAATTATTCGAGCCATCTGTTAAGTGAAGATCATAAATGGCTTCACCTTCAAATCCGACAAAAAACAAAGCCGTGTCTCCGTCACAAATAGTGGCATCGCCATACATTTCCATCTCGGATTCAGGCATGATCGTGAATTTCTTTAATGCATTTGACAGCCTTAAATCGCAATTTGATAAGTCTGTTGCCACAAGAAACTCAATTTCGTTATACCCCATTTCAATATTACTTAAGTCAAGTAATAGATTGGTTGAACCGCTTTCCATATTGGTAGAAATAGTATCGTCGTGTATTATATACTTTAATTGGAATGGTCCAGAAATATTGGTGTTGATAGCAAAAGCAGGCAAGTTTGAAAAACAATAGGCTGTGTCGTTACTAGAAGGCAAAAGTACCCCTGTTTTTTCAGAAGGTTCTACAACAGTTGTCGATTCTACAACACTACAACCAGAACTCTCAATGGTAATTTCATAATTACCTATAGCTAGGTTGTTTAAGGTAGAATACCCGAGTGTATCTACGGTTTCAGAAAAATAAGGACTTCCATTTTTTTTCCATGAAAAATTGAGCAGTTCTTTCGTAGGGCTTTGCGTTCCAAATACTGTAATGCTCGCATCGTTTGATTGGAAACAGCTGTTATGGGTTGTGTTTTCATTTGATGTTAATGAATACATGGTTATATTGTAAACCATTGTGCCATGAGCAATAGTATTAACACGATATGCCGCGGAAACAGCGTTGGCGATACAAACAGGGAAGATAGTACCTGTTATCAGCGTGTCATTGATGATGTCGTAAATAACGTTGCCATTAAAAATTGGAATCTCTAACCCTGTTCCAGTATTAATAATAGTAACATCAGAAACACCACTCAAAAAATTAGTGTTATCTCCGTTTATGGTAAATTCTATGAAATTTGCATACGAGACGTAGCCGGGAGAAACACTGCTAATGTTTTGGGAAAAGCAATGCTGACTGATAAAAAATTGGGAAAGTAGAAATAGGTTGAAATATATCTTATTGCGCATAGTGTTTCAATTCAGAACGGCAATAAATATACACATTAGCTTCCTATTTTTCTACATATTTAACAGAAGCTATTTTGTTAGACTGGTATTTATTGAGAAAAAATTCTCCGCAACTATTTTGTTAGATGCAGAGAATAATTATTTCAAGACCTTTAATTGTGCTTTTCTATGGGTAATTTTTTTGTACAGTTTTTTATTCAAAAACTTAAACGGTGGAATTGTTTTTTCAGGTGTTTCAACAGTACTGAATGACCCTGATAGATTAGCGTAAGCGTCAGTATTTGACTTTGATTCTTTTTTTGATTGTTTTCCTTTAAAATCTAAAACAGATAAAATACGGCCATTGGCAGCGTCAAATACGGTGCAATAAAAATGTTTTTCTTTTTTATTGTAGGTAATTTTAGTAACAGCAGCAATCAGCTTTTCGTCATCTAATATTTTTGAGATGATAACGGGTTTAACTACTTTAAAACCATTTTTATATTTTTGGCCTATTAAGCCTTGATCCATACTATTGAAGGTCTCATCAACAAACAACACCTTACTTTTTAGTACTTGAATGTTGCGAGTAATATCAATAAAATCTGGGTAAAGATCTACCCCTTCTTTCACAGCATTCAAATGCAAATCAAACCCCTTGACTGCTAGTCCAATCTCACCAGATGAAACTACTTCAGAAGTATTAAATGCCATGTCAAAAACGGTTTTAATTAATCCGTTTCTAGCCATATAAAACAAATTAAACTTAGTCAGTTTGTAAGTGCCTTGCTCTTCTACTGTACGAATTTCTTTAGAAGAATTGAAAACAGCAAATTTGATAAGATCTCTATCCGTAATGTTTTCTAATTGACTAGAAGGAACAAATCTTACTTCTTGATCTGTCCAAATCCAATAACGAGAAAAAATTTCTTGGATTTTGACATTGTACTCATTAATAAAAGACTGGTACGTTTGTTTTTGAGCCTCTGTATTTAAGCTCCACAATATGTCTTCACTAACTTCTTTAAGCTCTACCAATAAGATCCGACGCTCTACTTCTTGAACATCGTCTATGTCTGGCAAATAAAATTTAGCGTTTGACAACATTGCTGTCATGCTAAATACTAGGGTAATGATAAGGGTTTTCATAGTATTAAATTCCTTTTTAGTATGCAAATAAACGAATTTTTGAATTAGAATAAAGTGTGTTGCCATACCATATAACCATATGATTTTATTATTTACAAGTATTGTGTTGTATTATTGCACTCTCATAGAACTTGTCATATCTTTTTATTCTATCCAAGATTAAATCATTAACAATTTTTTTTATGTGTAAAACTTCAGTATTAGCAAGGGTTATAGGTATACAAGTCAAAATTTTAAGCCTCGCTTTTTTTCTTGTATTTTTTTTGAGTTTGTCAGCTATAAAGACTAATGCTCAATCTGCAACGAGTGTCAATTTAACAAACAAAATTGAAAGCTCTAATCATACCGAAAGCAAACCTCAATCTAAAATCTGGAAACATGACGGGTATTGGTGGTCTGTGTTCCCAAACAATAGCGGAACCTTCGTATGGAAATTAGATAACAAATTTTTTTGGCAACAAAAACTAAAAATTTCAGTAGAAACTAAAACAGAATCCGATTGTAAAAAAGTAGGTGGTAATGCATACGTATTTCTGTATAACACGAGTAAGTCTGAATTAATAAATTTGACGTACAATCAAGCTACGAAGGATTATGAATTGTTAGATGAAAATGCTACAACTCCTGTGTTTGCTTTTAGCAGCTCTGTTGAAACAGCAGTTATTGAAGTAGATGATAATCAAGTAATGTGGCTTGCCTATGAAGAAAGTCAAAGTGTAAAAGTAAATTCTAGTATCTACCCATACACAACTTGGGGAACTCCCACGGTTATCGAAACCGGATTAAAAGGAGATGACATATGCTCCATCATTTCGTTGCCAGGCAAAGTGGGTGTTTTTTGGTCTAATCAGTACAAAAAAACTTTCGGATTTAAAACGCATCTTAATGGTGACGATCAATCTGTTTGGTCTGACGACGAGCATCCTTGCGCACAATGCCCAACCAATATTGGTGATGGTGCTTCTGATGATCACATTAATCTGGCTTCAACCAGCAATGGTGATTTGTACAGTGTAGTGAAAACAGGATACGACAATAATAACTTAGGTCTCCCTTTAATTGGCTTACTTAAAAGAAATGCTAACGGCGTTTGGGATGAGTTGTATTACGTAGATTCTATTGGTACTAGACCCATGGTAATTGTTGATGAATCTCAAGACCTAATCCGTGTCATCTATTCTGAGTGGTGGATGACGACCTCTATTTACAGAAGTGGGAATATTTTATACCGTGAATCTAGTTTATCTAACATCGATTTTAATTACATAGATACCTTAATTAATAAAAATGATTATGGTACGGCAACTCAATATGAAAACCCCTCGGCTGCAAAAGAAAGTTTTGAAGGAAGCACACCCATAATCGCTTCAAAGTACACCTATCCGTACAATGTGGTTGGTGTTTTTATGGACAATACATGCCTAAAAGGCCAATATGGGTTTTCGGGAAACAGTACAGATAGTAGCGGTTCTAATAATCATGCTGTTCCTAATGGCGCTGTGCTAACTTCCGATAGGTTTGATAATGTAAACAATGCCTATTTATTTGATGGAATCGATGATTACGTTGCATTAACTTCCGATTTTGATTATCCTGAAACCACCATTAATTTTTGGTTTAAAGTCAACGAATTTAAATTAGCACCTTCTACAATCTACTACGCCAATCATCCTGCTATGAAAAATGGTAGCGTTATGGTAAGTGCTAAAAGTGAAAATAATGAAGGGTTTTTAGATATAATTATTGGTGAAAATGCAACAACACTACTTTCGCTACCCATTGATCCAGATAAGTGGTACATGTTAACCCTACAAAAAGATGCTCAAAACATAAAATACTACCTCGATTGTGAGTTAATGTGGGAAAGTGCAGGTGTCACATACACACCAAGTCTTGTAGGCTCAGATCATGTTATCTTAGGTAATAATTATGATTTTTCTGCTCCTTTCAGCGGAGTTATTGACGATGTGGAAATAAACAGGTGCTTGGTTGATTACACCACAAATGGTTGCACTGAAGATTCCGTAGATGCAGTGTTTGAACAAAACATCAACAGCTATGCCAAGGTGTTTCCAAACCCATTTAATGACAAAGCCATAATGACATTCCGTAACACACAATCGGATGTTTTTCAACTTTCCATTATGAACCTACAGGGTAAAAAAATCAGGACATATACTAGCACTGATGAGCAAATCATACTTGATAGAAACAAATTGACTTCGGGTATCTACTTTTACGAGTTACGTAACGTGTCGACAAACAAATTAAGTACTCGTGGAAAAATACTTGTCGTTGATTAATCGCTAAAGGCATAGATGTAGTTTTTCTGCTCGACGTGACGTTGCATTTCAATATCTTGAAATAGACTAAAAAAGGCCCTTAATTGATAAACAATTAAGGGCCTTTTTCATGTAATGATAAATTTAGAGCGTCTTACATCTCCTTAGCAGACTGAAGTACTTTATCTCGCAAACCATCCTTAAAGCCAACTATTCTTGCTAACACTTCTTTATTGCTAGCACCAATAATTTGAGCGGCCAATATCCCCGCATTCTGGGCAGCGTTCAAAGCTACTGTGGCTACAGGAACACCGTTGGGCATTTGTAATATAGATAAAACAGAATCCCATCCATCGATAGAGTTGCTCGATTTTACGGGAACACCAATCACAGGAAGTGGTGTCAACGAAGCTGTCATACCCGGCAAGTGTGCAGCACCACCAGCACCCGCAATAATTACTTTAATTCCTCTACCCGCCGCATCTGTTGCATACTGGAACATAAGTTCAGGTGTGCGGTGTGCAGAAACAATATTGATTTCAAAACCAATGTTTAGTTCTGTTAAAATATCTGCTGCTGCTTGCATAATAGGTAAGTCAGATTTGCTACCCATGATAATGCCTACTTCAATATTCATAATGTCTTTAATGTTAAAAGTTCTTGTATTTTTTTTGCTTTTGCTTTTGCTCTGTAAACCGTATTGTCTGTTACCGTAATATGACCCATTTTGCGAAACGGTTTGGTGATTGTTTTGCCATATAAGTGTACATGTACACCCGACATTTCCAACACTTTTTCTATTCCTTCATAGTACACATCACCTTCGTATCCTTTTGCGCCAAGCAAATTGATCATGACACATGGTTTTGTGATCGCCGTGTTGCCCAAAGGTAAGTTGAGTATGGCACGTAAATGTTGTTCGTATTGTGAAGTAATGTTTCCTTCTATGGTTTGATGTCCTGAGTTGTGAGGTCTTGGAGCAATTTCATTCACGAGTATGTCTCCACTGGCTGTTAAAAACAATTCCACTGCCAACACACCAATGATTTGTGTAGCTTCTGCTACTTGCTTCGCAATGCGTATTGCTTTTTGTTCTATTTCTTCCGAAATATCTGCTGGGCTGAATAAAAACTCCACCAAATTGGCTTCGGGATTAAATTCCATGTCCACCACTGGAAAAGTACTTACTTCGCCCATGGCATTTCGAGCAACAATTACACTGAGCTCTTTTGTAAAGGGGACCATGGTTTCCATGATACATGGCGCGTCAAAAGCTTGATCTAACACTTCTTTCGATTTAATAACTTGCACCCCTTTTCCATCATAACCGCCAGTTCTTAACTTAAGTACAAACGGAAATTCAGACACCTGCATTTTAACATCTTTTAAATCTTTAGCGATGGTAAATGGTGCCGTGGGAATATTATTTTTTTGGTAGAACTCTTTTTGAAGCCCTTTGTCTTGAATCATTTTCAAAACATGTGGCTGCGGGTAAACAGCAACACCTTGTTTTTCCAAATCTACCAATGCATCAACATTCACAAACTCAATTTCAATGGTTAATACATCTTTGTCTTTCCCGAAATTCATGACTGTATCATAGTCATTCAAATTACCAACCTGAAAAGAGTTGGCCAGTTTAGCACAGGGTGCATTCACATCTGGGTCTAAACAATGGATGGCAATATTAAGGTTGATTGCATCTTGAATAAGCATCCGTCCTAGTTGTCCGCCACCAAGGACACCTAGTTTAAAATTGGGTTGATAGAAGAGTTTTTTCACGCCGCAAAGATAAGAGTTTTGCTTGATGGTAATAATCCGTTTTTGTGCAAGCTAAATTTGTACCTTAGCCGCTTCAAAAATTTAGAAAAAACATGCTGAATATTATTTTGTTTGGACCTCCAGGGGCAGGGAAAGGAACTCAATCTGAATACCTTATAAAAGAATACGGTTTAACGCACCTTTCAACGGGTGATGTTTTTAGAGCCAATATTAAAGGTGAAACTGAACTAGGCAAGCTCGCCAAAAGCTATATGGACCAAGGTAATCTTGTGCCAGACGAGGTAACCATAAAAATGTTGGAAAGCGAAGTTGATAAAGTTGACGCACCCAAAGGATTTATTTTTGATGGTTTTCCACGTACCGAAGCACAGGCAGCTGCGCTAGACGCGTTTTTGAAAACAAAAAATACGGAGATTACCAGCATGCTTTCACTAGAGGTGGAAGATGAAGAGTTAATCGAACGTTTATTACAAAGAGGAAAAAATTCTGGTCGGGCAGACGATCAAGATTTAGATATTATAAAAAACAGGATAGCTGAATACAACAATAAAACAGCTCCTTTAAAAGCGTATTACGCTTTGCAAAGCAAATTTGTAGGCATAGATGGAGTTGGTTCCTTAGAAGAGATCTTTGACCGATTGTGTGCAGCTATAGACTAAGGATTATTAGAAATTATGGCAGGAAATAACTTTGTTGATTATGTGAAAATATGTTGCCGATCAGGAATTGGCGGCGGCGGTTCAGCGCATTTTCATCGCGACAAAACAACAGCAAAAGGTGGCCCTGATGGTGGAGACGGTGGACGTGGTGGACACATAATCATACGTGGAAATGTACAAATGTGGACTTTACTCCCACACAAATACAAACGACACATCATGGCTGGCCATGGTGGATTTGGTAGTAAAAACAGAAGTAGTGGCGCCGAAGGTAAAGATGCCATTATTGATGTCCCTTTGGGAACTATTGCCAAAGACGCTGAGACGGGTGACGTAGTGTGCGAAATTGTGGAAGACGGACAAATGTTCATCTTGGTTAATGGTGGAAGAGGTGGTTTAGGAAACGACCACTTTAAGTCGCCAACCAATCAAACACCACGATTTGCACAACCGGGTGAAGAAGGAAAAGAAGAGTGGAAGATATTGGAATTGAAAATCATGGCCGATGTTGGTTTGGTTGGATTTCCAAACGCAGGAAAAAGCACCTTACTTTCTGTGGTAAGTGCTGCCAAACCTGAAATTGCTAATTATCCGTTTACAACCATCGTTCCTAACTTAGGTATTGTTGATTATAGAGGAGATCGTTCGTTTATCATGGCCGACATTCCTGGGATTATCGAAGGAGCTCACGAAGGAAAAGGCTTAGGACATCGTTTTTTAAGACACATAGAACGTAATTCAAATTTACTTTTTATGGTGCCTGCCGATGCCGATGACATTCACAAAGAATACAACATTCTGGTGAACGAGTTGACCTTGTTTAACCCTGAATTGCTTGACAAACCACGCATCTTGGCTATCACCAAGTGTGATATGATTGATGCTGAATTGCAAGCAGAAATGGAGCTAGACTTACCTGATATTCCTTATATTTTCATCTCATCAGTTGCGGGTATGAACATCACCAAACTAAAAGATATGATTTGGGAGCAACTCAACAGCCCAGTTCATGGATAACTTAATTGCATTTGACCAACAACTTTTTTTATTCTTCAATGGATTTCATACGAGTTGGTTGGATGCGATCATGGTGCACATCAGTGGCAAACTAGAATGGATTCCTTTTTATGCGCTGATGGCATTTCTCGCTTATCAAAAGCTAGGACTTAAAGGATTAATAGCCCTACTTGTTTTGGCCTTATTGGTGGTGTTACTCAATGACAGGCTTTCTGTCATGGCTTTCAAAAATGTGTTTGAACGATTGCGCCCCTGTCACGAACCAGTGCTAGACGGATTGGTACATATTGTTAATGATCGCTGTGGTGGACAATTTGGTTTTGTGTCGTCACACGCTGCCAACATCATGGGACTAGCGGTCTTGTTTGTTCGTTTTTTCGAAACATGGAAATGGCATTGGAAAATGGGCATCATCTTGTGGGCAGTGCTCGTAGGATATAGCCGCATATACTTAGGCGTGCATTACCCTGGCGATGTACTAGGTGGATTTTTACTCGGTTTTGCCATCGTTAGCCTACTCTTTTGGGTGCTAAACCGCTTTAACCTTAAAAGACACTACCAATGAGTTTTGTGTGGGTGTTTATCGGTGGAGGTCTAGGCTCCATAGCACGCTTCGGTGTTGGAAAAGCTATCACGCAGTATTTTTCTACTCAACTGCCTCTAGCTACTTTAACAAGCAATGTACTCAGCTGTGTTGTTTTTGCATACCTAGTTTACGCATACCCTGATTTTACTTCCAACAACAACAGTAAATTATTGTTGCTTACTGGCTTCTGTGGCGGATTTAGTACCTTCTCTACCTTTAGCTACGAAACCTTTGAGTTACTTAAAAACGGCCTTTGGCCTTGGGCTGTAGCCAATGTACTCATTTCTATTTTTGTTTGCTTAGCCGTATTGTTTATGGTGTACAAAAACATGCATTAACAATTTTTTTGTTTCTTGCATCTATTTTATTGCTAAAAAACACAAATATGAAGAATGTATTTCCTTTG
>JBLIDJ010000031.1:0-22829 GCA_047634195.1 Flavobacteriales bacterium | reverse complement strand
GTTTTTTGTTTTAAAAAACCTTCTAAACATTCTTTTATATAAGACTCATGATTATAGCTTAAGCAACAAATGCTTACTAATATTGACATAAACGATTTTCTTTTTTTCTTACCTTATCATCAATAGACAAGCAGTTTTGGCTGAATAGTATTAATTGTTTGTAAAAATAAACAGTTTTCATCAGGTGTGGTTAAAACAATAAAATTATCACGCTCACCTCCTTATTGCAGAAAAAATCAGGGTTTAAATGTTTTTTATTAAAGACTGTTTATCAAGTACTTATTTGTTATTATGATGTTTTAAACTAAAGGATTAGTTTATTAACTATATTTTTAGTTACATTTGACACATGAACGATTTAACTAGAGCAGAAGAAGAAATCATGCAAGTGCTTTGGAACATCAACAAAGGATTTGTGAAAGAAATTCTGGAGGAGCTTCCAGAGCCTAAGCCTGCCTACAACACCGTTTCTACGATTGTTCGTATTTTGGAAAAAAAGAATTTTGTAGGACACAAGTCTTATGGAAATAGCCACCAGTACTACCCTACCGTACTGCAAGAAAATTACTCTAAGCACCGTTTAAATAAACTAGCCACTGGGTATTTCAATGGATCATTTAAGTCCATGGTGTCTTTTTTTGTTGACCAAAAAAAACTAAGTATCAAGGATTTAGATCAAATTTTAAGTGAAATAAAATCTACCGAAGATGGAATTCAGCCTCAATAATGTAGTAGAAGTACAAGCGTATTTATTGCTCGTAGTAGGCATTTACAACTTGGTGCTCAAAAAACTGACGTTTTACACCTTCAATCGCTATTTCCTTCTACTAGGAGGAATACTTTCCATGAGTATTCCTTTTTTTCCCCACGGAGTGTTTTCAAGCAAAAGTGTTTTTTCAAACACCTTGCCTATTGTCGATGTTTCTCAACGGTGGCAAGAAATGGTACCCAGCCAAATATCAACTATCCACCATTGGTTTTGGATAATTTGCTGGAGCATAAGCATACTATTGTTGTTAACTACGCTGATACAAACAAGTCGATTATTGAAAGGCAAAAAAGTGGTGATAGATAAGCTTCATTACATCGTGAATAATCACAAAGCAGCGCCATTTAGTTTATTCAAATACATCGTGGTGAACCAACTCCCGTTGGAAAAAGAAATAGCGATTCATGAAAAAGCACACATTAGCCAAAAGCACTACCTCGATTTAGTTCTTGTTCAGTGTATTGTTTGGTTAAACTGGTTCAACCCTGCCTCTTGGTTGCTGTTACGCTCAGTCAAAAACAACCATGAACTGTTGGCCGACAGAGCCGTATTGAGTGAAGGAATAAACAAGAAAAATTATCAGCAACTTATGGTGAGTCAAGCATTAAGCACACCTATCCCTATATTTTCAAATTCATTTTTTAATCAATCAATTCTAAAACAACGTATTATGATGATGACCAAAAAACAATCGAACAAAAAAAGCCTACTAAAAACATTGTGGATGCTGCCTTTGGCACTCTTTATTTTTGTGGCATGCAGCGAAACCGCTGAAGTAGGCGCACCAGCTTTAACCAACGCAGAAGTAATGCCTGAGTACAAAGGCGGAAACGAAGCCTTGTTTGCTTATTTGGGCAACAACATTGAGTACCCAAAATCAGCTGCCAACGACTCTATTGAAGGCATCGTGTATGTTTCTTTTATCGTTAACAAAAAAGGAAAAGTGACTGAACCAACCATCAAAAAAGGTATTGACGCAAGGTTAGACGAGGTAGCGCTAAAAGTAATTAGCAACATGCCTAACTGGAGTATAGGTATGGACAAAGGAGAACCTGTTTCTGTGATCTTTAATTTGCCCATTAGATTTACCCTAAACTAAGTACTTCATTGATTTTAGGTACCTAAAAAAAGAGCACGTAGTTGCTCTTTTTTTAGGCCCTATTTTGTGGTTTCTGTCCCCCCTTATAAAATTGTGAGGCAGGCAGTAATAGGGCTAATTACCACGCGATAAAATGATGCGGGAACGGGAAGAAATACTTAGTTAAATCAGTATTTCTGTTAAACAAAATTTTTCATAATGCACCAACACTAAAGACAGATCATTAGATAAGTAGATGGTATTTTTTATTTCTTTTGCTGCGCAATACACTGAATAATTCGACAGGCTCATCGCAGGCAGTTCAGTGCGAACCAGCGTAATTTATGAGTGCTTAATGGTGGTGCTTAGTTTTTATTATTTTCTTTTCATCAAAGAAAAATGTTTGTTCATTTTTGATCTCAGAGTTTTTACTCTTCCATAGTCCATGCTTAAAGTAACCTTCTACTAAATCTTTCCATTTGATATTAGAAATCTTAAAAACTAAAAGAAAATCCTCATCACCCATTTGAAAGTCTTCGTTTAATAGATTCGATAATGCTGGCGCTTTTGTAGCGAAGTCGCCTCCGTAAACGATAATTCGCATGTTCGGATCTTTCTTAATATCAGTTTTGATTGTTTTTCACCCCGTTTTCTATCAATTCTTGAACCATGTGATAGAGCATAACTGTTTTACCAACTCTTCTTGGCCCCATCAAAACAACAGCTCTTCTAATCTCTCTTTCTTTGACCAAAGGTTTAAATAATAAAAAGTATAACCTACGGGGCATCTCGTTTTAGTCTGCTTCTATTTTGCCATCTATCCACCATGGGTTTTCAAAGCAAATTCGGACCAATACCTGATTTTTGAATATCTCTTTTATCAGTTGGATCTTATTTGAGTATAAAAACAGGTAAATCATAATATAGCGCCATTGTAAATAAGTTAAATAAAAAATGGTGAGCAAACGCTCACAATTTTTTAAAAATCGACCGTGGAGTTTATCCTGAGCGATAGCCGAAGGGCGGTAATAAATTGTTAAGTAGATAATCCCGATAGCTATCGGGAAATAAATGGTTAAAAAGCCCTAACCGCACGAACTGGATAGGAAACATCCTTATCGGCGTTGTATGTTTGGGCATAGGCGAAAAGGAAGTTGTACGCAAGGCCAATCTCATACTCTGTGCTACTCCAATACCTAGCTGTCTTTGAGAGTAAAGTAAATGCACCAGCGTTTAAGGCTTTGTTGGTTGTAAACCTACTCTCCCATAATAAACTTAACTCATCAATACTTGGTAAATACCAACCTGCTCCCAAACCGTTTACATAAGTTGCAGCTTCACTATTCGTCATTAAAGAGGTATTGTAAGCTCCATCCCAACTACGGTTTGCATTGGTAGTTGTAAAGCTGGCTTGCCACATAGCTATGCTTTCTGTTTTGTTTACTATTAGGCCGTGTTGTGCGCCTGTAGCGTCTTTGTAAATGTAATATACAATACCTCCCAAGGTGTCTTGTCCTAAGTAAAATTGATCGGTAGAGCCAGAGCCACCAGTTGCACTTATTACATTGCTTGGGCTAATGGTTATGTTTGTTCCTGCGGTATAAGTGTTTACACTATCGGTAAATGTTCCTCCACCATTACTTAATGTTACTGTTGTTCTGGTTCGGTTAATGGTTTGTATCTCATTGGTAACAGAACCATCTACTTCGGTTGTTAATTTATTGTTCCAATAAATCGTATCTGCTCCAGTAATGCCACTAGCTAAAGATGCATCAAAAATTGGGTCGGTTTCTGTGTATGTTACTGTACCTGTAATGCTTTCGGCTGTTTTGGAGTGTAAAGCATAAGGTACACTCATTAGTTGGCTTGTACCTGTAATAGTATAGGTTGTGCCTCCAGTTGGGTCTGTTTCTGTTTTAATAAAGTAAGGGCCATTGGCCCAATCAATGGTTGAAAAATCACCACTTACAACAGTACCTACTCCAATTTCTAAACTTACCAATCCATTGGCGTTGGTTGTTGGTGTTTGGGTTTCTGCATAAACTGCTGTTCCTGTTACTGTGGTTTGCAAAATGCTTATTTGCATACCTACGGCTTGGTTGGTAACTAATGCGTTACTTGCATCTCTTACTACGGCTTGGTAGCTCATTTTTTCTGGGGATTGTGCCCATGCACTTGCAGTCATCATTAATGCTGCTGCTATTGTAAATATTCTTTTCATAATTTATTTAGTTTTATAATTGTTGTTCTCGATACGTTCCTCATTCTTCAGAACACTCGAACTGACAAGCTGTTTAGTTTTTGATGACTTTAAATGTCTTAATTAGTTGATTATCCTTTGTTACCTTTAAAAAGTAAATGGCTTTTGGTAACTCTTCCATTTCTATGGTAGAAGTGGTAGCCGTTACTTTTTTGTTTTCTATTACTTTCCCTTGTAAGTCTATGAGTTGAAAGTTTAACGTTTCAAAATCATCTACTTTTAAGGTTAAATAGTTGGTAGTTGGATTTGGGTAAACACTCAATTCTAAATTAATAGTTGTTTCGTTTACGCCTATGGTTACAGAAATTTCATAGGGTTGCTGCATACCTTGTGCTACGCTTCCGTTGGTTCCTGTTGCTGTGGTGTAAACTACTTGTCCTAACGAGTAGCTGGATGTTCCGCCTGTTCCTGTTGCTTCACCTCCTGCGGCAGTTGGGCTTTCTTGTGCCTGCAATCCTCCTAAGCCTAGCAGGAGAAATGCAATACTTGTTATTGTCTTTTTGTGTTTCATAAATTCTATTTTAAATTAAAGTGCCAAGTTATTATTATTATTATTATTATGCGGTTTTTTATTGGTTTTGTATATTTGGTAACGTAGGGATCTGTCCAATTGAACATATCTCCACTCCCGATCCCTATCGGGAATATCATTTTTTATTAATTTTCAACCAAACCCTTTATTTAAAGGAGTTTTCAATTCGAAACCGTAGTATTATTCGGTTAGTCTACGGATAACATCCAGCCATATGTACCAATACACATGTCTACTTGATGTAAGGGCAAGTGTATGGTAACAAATGAACTTTTTACAGCTTTTACATGAGTTATTATTACCTGTGTGTGCATTTAGCTCATAGAGTGCTATGATGACACGTAATCCTGTTTTAGTAAAATGTGCTATTTGGTATACCTATCATTCATACAAACCAATGATTTAGTTGCTGTATTCTAAGTATTAAAAATTGTTGCGCAAAGATAGCCACCAATACTTCTTTATTATTTATGCTTGCTATTCAAACAAATATGGAATAGATTTTATGGAGTCTTGCTGATATAAAGGCTTGGATTCAAATACCTGTTTCATGTTCTCTTTTTTAGTTTTTGAATGTCAGTTTCTATTTCTTTCAGGCTTTGCTCTTTTTCCATTTTTTTTTGATCCTTCTGGTATTTGTCAAACTCGATGTCCGATTTTTCAACAGCCATTTGATGACTTATTTTACCCGCATGCGAGAGCAATTCTCTTCCGTTGAGTTTCAGAATATCATCTAGACGTTCAGCCCAATCTTTCATATACATAGGCGTTTGCTGCTGCGCCATGGTCTCGGCAAATGCCAAATATTGCTCCACCAATAAACCCAAAAGTTTTATTTCATCTTCTTTTAAGTAATTTTTGGCAATACTTGCTTCCGATTTTTTAATCGAAATCTGCTCATTCTTATCATAAGATAACATACCTAAAAGAGGCAGCGAGGCATCTACCCGTCTAAACACTAGCTCGGCAGCTGTTTGTTGACTAATGGCCCAGAGTAACTTGTTCTGAACAATTTTAAAGAATTCGATTGTTTTGACATCTTTGGGGTCATAATCGATACTAGTCCTGTAAATGTCTTTAATTTTTTGATAGAAGAACTTCTCAGCAATACGTATCTCACGAATGCGCTCTTGCAATTCGTTGAAATAATTCATCGAGTTGCCTGATTTAAAACGATCATCGTTCAGGGAAAAACCTTTGACAATGTATTCTTTGAGTCGTTGAGTAGCCCAAATACGGAATTGTGTGCCTTGTAACGATTTTACACGATAGCCAACAGAAATAATGACATCAAGATTGTAAGCATTTACCTGTTGTTCTTGAGTTTTGCCAACCATGGCACCATGTCGAGTGGTTGTTCGGGATTTCCGAACAACCACTTTCTCATCCAATTCTCCTTCTTCAAATACATTTTTGATATGTTCGCTTATGGTGGCTTTAGATTTTTGAAACAAATCGCACAACTGCGATTGAGATAGCCAAACGGTTTCTTCCGCCAAATGAACATCAATTTTGATGTTTCCTTCTTGGTTTTGATAGATTAAAATTTCACCCTTGTCCATCTTTTATATGGTTTTAAAACCAATGCCCGACGTTTTCATTTGCAGTACCATATTGGCTTTGAGTTTAATATTAACATCTGATTGTCCCTGTCCGAAAATATCCAATTTATTAATAGTAATTAAACCAAATTGCGGATATGTGCTCCAACCCTTGTATCCACTCCCGATAATTATTGGAATGCGGTTTACCCAAATTTAGTATTTCAATCAGACTTTTTACGATTTTAACAATATTTATTATTACCTGTGTGTAAATCTCAACTTGTTCGAGTATTAGTATGACACGTAACCCTATTTTTTGTAAATCAGGCTATTCGGCATACCTATCATTCATAGCCAAACCGAGCGTCTAATTGCTTAATTCTGAGTGTTAGAAATTGTCGCACAACTAGCTATACTTTATTCTTGTTTATGTATGCTCTTAATGGCATTTGAATCAGTATTTCTTTTAAAACAAAATTTTTCATAATGTACCAACACTAAAAGACAGATTATTAGATAAGTAGATGGTCGTTTTTATTTCTTTTGCTGTGCAATACACTGAATAATTCGACAGGCTCATCACAGGCAGTTCAGTGCGAACAAGCGGAATTTATGAGTGCTTAATTGTTGTAATTAGTTTACATCTATTCAATCATCTTTTCCGTCTTGCGTTGAAGTTGTTCTGCCAAATTCATTCCTAAATTGAAAACTTCATCATATTGTTTTTTTGGAACTCCTTCGTAAATATTTTCATAGGGTTCATGATAAATCTTATGTATCACTTGATTCCTTAATCGATTAAATTTTGTCAACTTTTGATACTCGTCTTCATTCAGTTTAGAAATAATAAATAACATTTTTGCAGCAGCAATTAGATTAATTTGGTTAGCAATACCCCAGGTTTTCCCTGAATCAACACTATAATCAATACTGCCAGTTAATATCAGTATTTCTTGAAGTTTGTTTTCTATCCAGCCATGTAAAACTTGAATTGCTTCAATGTAATATTTATTATCGTAAGCTGATTGAGCATGCTCAGTAACCCACGTTCTGATTTTAATAAATTCTTCAGGCATATTATTTTTCAATGTTTTGCAACGTTACGCTAAAAAGAGTTTCTTGCTTTAGCAAGATTTGACTTTTTAGCGATTGTTACAACCACATATACTTCCTTTTACACACACACGTATGCACAGTTAATACGATTTAAACCAAATATTTACCTTATATTTATTACCAAAATTAACCAAGGCTAGTTCAATTTTCTCTCTGTTCATTTGAGTCGAGAGTTATACGAACCTATAAAATATCAACTCAATGAATAAAAACACACTCGTTTTATTTTCACTTTTTGCTTCTATTTCTGTCTCAGCACAGCAGGTCGTATCTACCCAAGGAGATTCATACTCCAATGGAAGTGGAAGTATCGACTTTACAATAGGCGAAGTGATTACAAACACTGGAACTGATGGAACCAACGACCTAACGCAAGGTTTTCATCAAACCAACTGGAATTTTGTAGGCGTGGAGGATTTTGCTCCCAACTACGAAGTCATTATTTTTCCCAACCCAACAGAAGATGTGTTAAACATCAGAACAAGCTCGTTCGAGAATGTTACTTACACGCTTTATGATGCACAGGGTAAACTCGTTTTGCAGGACATCCTTTCTGCCGAGCAAACGCCAATTCAAGTAAGTCAATTAGCTCCAGGGAGTTATTCTTTAACCTTGAATAACGAATCACAAAACCTCAAAATATTTAAACTAGTTAAAACGCACTAAACAATAAATTATGAAAAAAATAATCCTATCACTTGTTGCGATAGCAACAATAGCACTAACTTCTTTCGGTCAAGTGCCAGAAGCGTTTAAATACCAAGCGGTCGTTAGAGACGCAGGGAACTTAATATTAAACAACCAAGCAATTGGAATGCAAATGACCATCCAACAGGGTTCTATTGGTGGTACAACTGTTTATCAGGAAACGTTTGCACCAACAACCAATACATACGGTTTGGTAAACCTTGAAATAGGAAGTGGAACAGTTGTAAGTGGAGACTTCACTACAATTGATTGGGCAAACGGACCATATTTTATAGAAACTGCTACTGACGTAACAGGAGGAGTAACTTATGTAGTAATGGGCACTAGCCAGTTAATGAGTGTGCCTTATGCGTTGTATGCAAATACTGCGGAGAACGTAGTTAATGATATGGTTGACGATGCGGATACTGACCCAAACAACGAAATGAATACGGGAGTTGTGTTAAACGGAACGGACTTAGAGGTAACCGATGGTAGCGGAACTATAGTAACAAATCTATCAACACTACAGGATGGTACAGGAACGGACAATCAGAACATTTCGGGATCTGGTTTATCAGGGACGGACTTGACAATTGGTATTGAAGTCGGAACATCGGAAACAGTTGACCTTTCTTCATTACAAGACGTGTATACTGGAGGAGATGGCATAGATGTGGTGGGAACAGTTATATCCGAGATAAAATATCAGGTGGGCGACTTCGCACAGGGAGGTATAGTTTTTTGGGTAGATGAATCTGGGGAGCACGGCTTAGTATGTGCTAAATCAAACCAATCTACTGGAATTCGTTGGAATGCAGGGACCGATGGTATCACACAAGCAAAAGGAGATGGACCATATTCAGGAGAATCAAATACAGCAATAATTATTGCGGCTCAAGTTGCTATTGGTGACGATGGGGGTACTTATGCAGCTCGAATTTGTAATGAAATTCAAATTACAGAAGGAGGTAAAACTTATGGAGATTGGTATTTACCGTCAAAAGAAGAATTGAATCAAATGTATATGAACAAAGCAACAATTGATATTACAGCCTTGACAAATGGCGGTGGCGGTTTTGCTGTTAACTACTATTGGAGTTCTACGGAGTACGCTGTCAGTGATGCGTGGTATCAGCTTTTTAGCAATGGTCTCCAGAACGGCACCAACAAGAGCAACAACTTCTATTTGCGTTCAGTGAGGGCTTTTTAACTACATGCACTGAGCTTGTCGAAGTAAGCGGTCGATTTTTGAAAAATGGAGGGCTTTCCCTCCATTTTTATATTTAAAATTTTGTATGTCCGTAAATTATCATAATCCAGTAATTCCAGCAATAACTACCCTTTCAAATAGTCTATCCCCAAAATATCGGCGATTTAGCTTATAGACGAATTCATTTAAATAGAGTTGAAGATACTTTCGTTTTAAAATCTTTATTGAATGTATTACTTTCTAACGCAATACCTATTAGAAAGCCTCCTATCGAAGAGCGGTATTCTTCTTCATAATAGATTAGTGATTTTCTATCAACACAATCCGGTACATCTATGTATGCTTTCTTTCTTAAAGACCCTATTTGTTTGTATAGTTTATTAAAGAAATATTCTTTTTCAGTTTTTGTTACACTTAAATTATACACATACTGTTTTGAGCATTTTTATGAGTATAGAAAATGATGAATATCGACTCATTAATGGCTCTATGAAATCAAATATTTGTTCAGATAAAATAAATGTTTTAGTTGATTTATCACTAACATTTAGGCTATTCAGTCTTTTCAGGAAGTCAAGATTCTCGGATATATACTTTTCGATTTTTAATTCTATCTCTGTCATTAGACCTTGAATATTTTAATTTAGTCATTCCAAAATGAGCATATCGACTTGACTATGGGAGGTGCAGTATGTTGCTAATTATATTTTTATCAACTCAAGTTTTTCCTCACTATTCATTCTTCCCTCATATTTTACATCTGGAAAGTTATCCTTTAGCTTAGTACTTCGTTAGTGCAGCACAAGTAATAAATAACGCCTCGTATGGTTAAGTTTTTGCAAAGCAACACACTGTGTATCCTTTAGTGAACACAGCTAAACTAGAACTCAGCCTGAGCCAGAGTTTTAGCGTAGCTTCCATACTTTAATCTTACAGCTTTAGTATTGTTTCGGCTGATGATTTCTTTAGGTTTGATAGGTCTAAATATAAGTTAGCAATAAGTTTTGTTAACTCTACAACTGTATTATATCGACATTTTGAAATTGTTACATCATATGAACTTATTACAATTTCATTATTCTTTATTATTGCTGGAAATTTCGTCAAACGCATAATGATTTCTTCTTTTTGAATCTGTAATTCTTCCGGGAACTCAAGACTAAATGTCATGTGAAGAAAAACGGTGTTCTCTTTAAGACGAGCTTTAATATTCCCTCTACCAATAGTCAGTCCATAAATTAAAGTTGAATATTTTTCCATTAAATAATTATAGTCACTTCTGATCATTTTTCACCACATTAATTAATTAAAGTCAACATCCGGCTATCTGCACCAAGACACACACCTACTTGATGTAATACCAAATGTACCGTAATAAATAAACTTTTTACTATTTTAACAATATTTATTATTACCTGTGTGTAAATCTCAACTTGTTCGAGTACTAGTATGACACGTAACCCTATTTTTTGTAAACCACGCTATTTGGCATACCTATCATTCATACGCAAACCGAGCGTCTAATTGCTGAATTCTGAGTGTTAGAAATTGTTTCATCAAGGTTATTTCTTGGACAAAGTCATTGGCATCATAGTACCATTTTGGCGAATAGCTTATTACAAGCTGACACCACCTTGTTTGAAATTCTTTTTGAAACCTAAATCGCTGATTGTTTTATTAGCACTTATCCTTCCCAAGCGCGAGTATTTCAATTGCTTGATTGTAATGCCGACGTTCGTGAACAACCAATATTTCAAATGCTTTGCCTAAGGTATAGACAATGTTTTTGTTGGCTGGAGAATGTATGATTTTATGAAAAGAATGTTCGTTGGCTATGATGTTTTTTTTCAATTGCTCTTGTTGTGCAACAAATGCACTTAGTAGATGCTCAGCATGAGGCAATGAAGTAGGTTCCCACAACGAAAATGTCTTTATTTTTTTTTGGCGGCTAGGCTCAACAGAGCTAAGAATGAGTTTACCAAACAGCTTGACCATAAACTTGATTTTAGCCATAAAAGGCAAATTCAAGGTACCTGAATTTAACTGCTCTAAAATAGGATTGTACGATTGATTAATGACAATAAGATGACTGATATTCTGGGCAACACTCCAGCATTTTCGATTATTATTCCATTTCAACTGCTCTGTGCTTATGTCCCCAAAACTGTTTTGAAAATCAGCCGTAAGCTTATCTATTTCGGTGGTCAATTCGGTAACGCTCATAAGTGTTTTTGTGTAGGGCAAATTTAGCCTTTTATGCTTTTATCTGTCCTTCCAGAAACGGAATAATTTTGTCTTGCTCGTTGCGCTGAAACCATTGCGTAGTTTCGTTTTTTTGGAACCAAGTCAACTGTCTTTTTGCAAAACGTCGCGTATTGGTTTTTATCTGTGTGATGGCTTCACCCACCGTGCATTGTTTGTCTATCGCGGCAAACAGCTCTCTGTAGCCAACAGTTTGCAAAGCATTAAGGTCTTTCTGTGCATACAAGCTTTTCACCTCATCAAACAAGCCCTCTACCATCATTTGGTCTACCCTCTTGTTGATAAGGTCGTACAAGTCTGGTCTATCCATGGTCAACCCTACGGTCAATATTTCGAATGGGCGTTTTGTTAGGTTATTTTTCCGAAAAGAAGTAAAACTTTCTCCAGAGCTCAAGCATACTTCCAAAGCTCGCACAACACGTTGTTTGTTAGCTTTATCTACTTTGTGGAAGTAGTCAGGGTCTAATTGCTCCAGCTGGATTAATAAAGGGCCTAACCCTTCTTCTTGTAACTGAGTGTTGAGTTGTTCTCGCACATGTGGTTCGATATTCGGCAATACATCAAATCCTTTGCAAACAGCATCGACATACATGCCCGAACCACCCACCATGACAACAGTTTCATGTTGTTGAAACAATTCTTCTAGTTTTAACAAGGCATCTTTTTCAAAGTCTCCTGCCGAATACAACTGTGTGATGGGTAAAAAATCAACAAAATGATGCGGCACAGCAGCCAACTCTTCTATGGAAGGTTTGGCTGTACCTATGCTCATTTCTTGATAAAATTGGCGCGAATCGGCCGATATAATTTCGGTATTAAAATGGGTAGCGATGTCAATAGCCAATTTTGTTTTACCAATGGCAGTAGGTCCAACAACGCTAATTAATAAGCCCTTCATGTGCTAGTATCCCAAATCATTATCATCATACTCTTCCAAGTCGTCGAACATGGCTCCAAACTCATCTTCTTCCTCGTCATCATCTGATCCGGCTGATTTTGGTTTGGCAGCAGCGTCTGTAAATTCAGACATGTCCAAATCCTTTTCCGTGTGCTCGCTAGGAGCTTCACCAAAAGTGACCGTAATAAGTGGCAATTCAAGATTTTCTTCCACCTCTTCCTCTCCTACGTATTCCACGTAAAAGCACCACATTTTCAGAAAATCGTACACATACACGTAGTGCGTCACTTCATGATTGAGGCCGTACTCAATGTCGTACACGTCCATGGAAGATGGAATCTCATTAAAATCATCTTCTTCCAAGTCCATCATCATGTCAAACAAAGGAATTTCATTCCCTTTGTTCCAATCAGCGTCCGACTCATAAAAAGCAGCCATTTCCATACCAGAGAACCCAAACGCTTTGGTAATAGCCTCGTGAAATTCGGTTAAGGAATGAGTAGGCAATAAAACTAGGTCTCTGTAAATATCTTTTTGGTGATCTAGTGTTACTCTAAACTTATGTGCGTTCATGTTTTATTGAAATTTGCGAAGTACTTTACGGTGCAACAGCGTTAATAAAACGGTATAAATTAAGCCCATCACCATCCAAGCAACCAACGATAAAGTACTCCAGTTGAAGGCAGTGAAAAAAGTTTCGTAGGTAGCCGATACCTCTTCTGCTGTTTTGCGTGCCGCAGACAAATCGGTTTTATCAACCATGTCTGCAATTTTGGTAGCGAAGTAAGTTACGTCAATAAACTTGTAGAAGATATATAAGAAAAGAGCATTGGAAATACTGTACAATCCAACGGTTTTCATCCCCATTTTCACATCTTCCAAAAACGAATTTTGAGACGGTTGCAAACGCAAGGTTAAAAACACACCTACCAGTAAAAGTAAAATGTGTAGTAAAATAAAAAACGTTTGACTGCTACTTGCAGATACGTCTGTTGCGTATCCTACAAGTTTTCCAGTCATTGGGAATGCGGCAAGTATAAGAGCGTTTCGTTTTATGCTATCCATTTATCCATTCATAGAAACAAGGAATTCCTCGTTCGATTTTGTAAACTTCATTTTGTCTTTCATAAACTCCATTGCTTCAATAGGATTCATGTCAGCCAAATGCTTTCTTAAAATCCAGATACGTTGCAAGGTTTCTTTATCCATCAACAAGTCTTCACGTCTTGTACCCGAAGTAATAATGTCCATGGCTGGGAAAATACGACGGTTAGATATTTTACGATCCAACTGTAGCTCCATGTTACCCGTTCCTTTAAATTCTTCAAAGATAACTTCGTCCATTTTAGAACCCGTGTCAGTCAATGCGGTAGCAATGATAGAAAGTGACCCTCCATTTTCGATGTTACGTGCAGCACCAAAGAAACGTTTTGGTTTGTGCAATGCGTTAGCATCAACACCACCCGAAAGTACTTTTCCAGAAGCTGGAGAAACCGTATTGTATGCTCTTGCCAAACGTGTAATAGAATCTAACAGGATCACTACATCATGACCACACTCTACCATACGTTTTGCTTTTTCCAACACAATGTTGGCAACCTTCACATGACGTTCTGCTGGCTCATCAAAGGTAGATGCAACCACTTCAGCTTTTACGCTTCGTGACATGTCTGTTACCTCTTCAGGACGTTCATCAATTAATAAAATAATAAGATAAACCTCTGGATGATTTTGAGCAATAGCGTTTGCAATGTCTTTCAACAAAGTAGTTTTACCTGTTTTTGGTTGAGACACCAACAATCCACGTTGTCCTTTTCCAATAGGTGCCAACAAATCCATCACTCTCATAGAGATGTTGCTGTTGTTGGTTGCCAAATTGAAACGTTCTTGTGGGAAAAGAGGGGTTAAATATTTAAAAGGGACACGGTCTCTAACAAAAGCAGGATCACGGCCATTTATTTTTTCAACTTTGATTAATGGAAAATACTTCTCTCCTTCTCTTGGAGGTCTAATATTTCCTTTAACAGTATCACCTGTTTTTAATCCAAATAATTTTATTTGTGATTGAGAAACATACACATCATCTGGAGATGACAAGTAGTTGTAATCTGAAGATCGAAGGAAACCATAACCATCAGGCATAATTTCTAATACTCCTTCAGAGAAAACCAATCCATCAAAATTATATCCATAATCTGCTGGTTTAGGTTTTGCTTCTCTTGCGTTATTTTTTTCGTGACGATGAACAGGCTTTGGAGCTGGCTTTTCAGCAACAACTTCCGTAGCTACTTCCGCAGTAACTTCTTCTATTTTTACAAGGCTTTTATCAGCCTCTTCGTCTAAAACCGCAACTTCTTCCACTTTAACAGCTTGTTTTTTAGCTGTTTTTTGTCTTGGTGGTCTTGGTCTAGGGTTTGGTCTAGAAGCATCAATTCTACCGGCCAATGTTTCTGGCTCGATAGGTATTAATGAGGCTGCCGCAATTTTAGAAACAGACTCAGAATCTGTTTTTACTTCTTTTGGTTCTTTCGTCTCTTTTACTTCTTTAGCTGCTTTTGTTTCTTTTTGCTCAACAGGCTCTGCCGTTTTTGCTGCTGGTTTCTCCACTTTTTTGGCAGCAGGTTTTGGCTTAGGGCTTGGGCTTTTCTTTTCAGCTTTAGCTGGAGATGCCTTTGGATTTAGTGCTTGTTCGTCTAAGATTTTATAAATAATATCTTGTTTTTTGAGCGCGTCCGTTTTTTTGATGTTCATAGCTTTTGCTATTTCACGGAGATCAGCAACTTTTTTGCTGTTAAGGTCAATGATGTCGTACATATGTTGATTTGGTAATAAACTTTCTAATAGCATGGATAGAATGAACCCATGTAAAATATTTGAATTTGTATGTTTCTGATTTGATTTTTGAAGTATTCCTTTTGATTGATTGTTTGGAACTACTGTGCAATAATAGCATTTTTTTAAAAACAAAGCACTTTTATGCTAAAAAAGAAAGATTGATTTAACTTTGCTCAAAATTATTACACCATGTTACAGCGCGTACAAACAATATACTTTCTGTTGGCCTTTGCCGCCACCTTATGTTTTTTATTCCTTTCGCTAGCTACTATCAACGATGAGTTGGTGATCTACGCAAACGAAGCATTATTGAATGGAAAATCGTTAAACACCGCTCACCTACCTTCATGGTTGTACTACATTCTACCATTGATTTGTGTTTCTTTTATTTCTTTTTGCATTACCAAATACAAAAACAGACCGCTGCAAATAAAACTATGTGGCGCTTCTTTATTACTGTCAACTGTTTTGGCTGTGCTCAATTTTATTCAGTTAGATAAGCTACGATTGCACGAAATGCCCGAAGGAACAATTACGTATGGCGTAGGCTCTTACCTTCCTGTTATGGCTATTGCTTTCTTAATACTAGGATACAGAGGTGTAAAAAAAGATGAAGACCTTATTCGTTCGGTCGATCGTTTGCGTTAGGCCCTTGCTCCTAGCTCTATTACTTCCAGGTTCTTGATAACTCCTTCTTCAAGTACAAACCTCATGAGGGTTTTTACTTTGTGAAAACCATGAATACCTGCCGCACCAGGGTTTAGGTACAAATGATTAAATCGTTTGTCGAACTGTGCTCTAAGGATGTGCGAATGCCCACAAATAAATACGGTGCTTGGGTGTTTTTTTACTAACTCCAATGCTCGGGGAACCAAATAACCTGGTTTGCCACCAATGTGAATCATAAAAACAGAAACGCCTTGCTCTTCAAAATGTAAAAACTCTGGGTAGGCTGCTCTTGCTTCTGTACCATCAATGTTTCCGTATACCGCTTTTACGGGTGCAATAGCATTTAATTCGTCCATCACGCTTAATTGACCAATGTCTCCCGCGTGCCATATCTCATCTACTTCATCAAAGTATTTAGCGACGGATGCTGGTAAGTGACCATGTGTATCCGAAATTAACCCTATTCGCTTAGCCATACTAATGTTTTAGCGGCTGAAAGTACTATTTTTGCACACCATGAAAGACAACAATGTCCGTTATTTTATGAAATTGGCGTATGATGGCACCAACTATTGCGGTTGGCAGCGTCAGCCGGCGCATCCAAGCGTACAACAAACCATAGAGGAAAAGTTAAGCATGATTCTTAACAAAACCACGACGGTTATGGGTTGTGGGAGAACAGACACGGGCGTACATGCCAAAGATTTTATCTTGCATTTCGAAACCGATAGTGCTTTCACTAAAACACAATTGGTACATCAGCTAAACGCGACTTTGCCTGCCGACATCGCTATTAAAGACATATTCCCTGTACCTGAAGATTTTCACGCTCGGTTTTCCGCCACATCTCGTTCGTACGAATATCACTTTCATTTCAAGAAATCGCCGTTCAAAATAAAATCTTCGTGGTTGCTTAAAACAGCCTTAAACAATGAACTTATTCAACAAGCTTGCCCTGATTTATTAGGCCAGCAAGATTTTACTTCGTTTGCCAAAGTACACTCTGATGTCAACAACCACATATGCACCATCACGGAAGCTAGGTGGGAGTTTCACGAGGATGGAGCTATTTTTCATATTTCTGCCAACCGTTTTTTACGCAATATGGTAAGAGCCATTGTGGGAACATTGATTCAAATAGGCGAAGAAAAAATAAAGCCAGAAGCATTAAAAGAAATTATTGCCAAAAAAAATAGAGCTGCCGCTGGAAAATCCGTTCCTGCCCATGGCCTATATTTGACCAACATTACTTACCCAAGCATATGAGTACCGTAGAAGGAAAAGCATTTGATTATCATTTATTTAAGCGTGTAATTGCTTACATAAAACCTTATAAAGTAAAGTTTTACATTACCGCTATCCTCACCGTTTTGTTGGCCTTTTTGGGGCCTGTAAAACCCAAAATGATAGGTGATACCATAGACAAATACATCGTACCTGGCGATGGTGAAGGAATGTTGCGTTGGATCATGCTTATTGTTGCCGTACTCTTTTTAGAAGCAATTCTTCAATTTTTTCAAACGTATTTAGCCAACTGGCTCGGTCAATCGGTGGTGATTGATATTCGTGTGGGCTTGTTCCGAAAAATTACGGGATTCAAACTCAAATACTTTGACAATACGGCTATTGGGACATTGGTTACCCGTGTTATTTCAGACATTGAAACCATTGGTGATATTTTGAAACTGATTGTTGTTATTGGGTACATGCTGTATGTCGATTGGAAATTGGCTTTGTTGTGCATGGCCAGTATTCCACTGCTTATTGTGGCCACATCCATTTTCAAAAAGGCTATCAAAAAAGCATTTACCCAAGTTAGAACGCAAGTGTCAAGGCTAAATGCTTTTGTACAAGAGCATGTAACAGGCATGAATGTTGTGCAGATTTTTAACAGAGAAGATGCCGAAATGAAAAAGTTTATGGCCATCAACAAAGGGCATAGAGACGCGCATATTAAAACGGTTTGGGCCAACTCTATCTTTTTCCCAATCGTTGAAATATTCTCAGCTATCTCTATTTCCTTATTAGTGTGGTACGGGGTAAAAGGTGTGCTCTCCGAAGAATTTACGTTTGGTGTCTTGTTTGAGTTCATTTTGTTGATACACATGTTGTTTCGCCCTATTAGACAACTTGCCGATAGATTCAATGTCTTGCAAATGGGCATGGTGGGTTCAGAGCGTGTTTTCAAAATTATTGACACAGACGAGCAAATAGAAGACGCCGGAAATGTAACCGCAGATCTTAAAGGAGAAATCCAGTTTAAAGATGTTTGGTTTGCCTACAAAGAAGACGATTACGTATTAAAAGGTATCAACTTTGACATAAAACAAGGCGAAACGATTGCGTTTGTTGGTGCTACGGGTGCTGGCAAATCGTCCATTGTCAACCTAATGAATCGTTTTTATGAATTCCAAAAAGGATCCATCAGCATCGACAATGTTGATATTCGCAATTATTCACTTGATACCATACGCACCAACATTGCGGTCGTATTGCAAGATGTATTTTTGTTTTCAGACACCATACACAACAACATTACCTTGGGCAACAAAAGCATTACGCGAGCCGAAGTAATTGAAGCTTCCAAATTAGTTGGTGCACACGAATTTATCATGCAATTGCCCGGAGACTATGACTACGACGTAAAAGAGCGTGGCGGCATGCTTTCTACAGGACAAAGGCAGTTACTCGCTTTTATCAGAGCATACGTGTACAACCCTTCTATTCTAATTCTTGACGAGGCTACTTCTAGTATTGACACAGAATCGGAAGAGTTGATTCAAAAAGCGATTGATGTACTAACCAAAGGCAGAACTTCTATTGTTATTGCGCATCGTTTGAGCACTATTCAAAAAGCCAATAAAATCATGGTCATGGAAAAAGGGGAAGTGATAGAGCAAGGAAATCATTTTGAATTAATCAATCAAAATGGGCTGTACAAAGGATTGTTTGACTTACAATTCCAAAATTAATCGGTTACAGAAGGGTTGAACAACAAGAACCCAAAATTGAACATGACACCTATTTTATTTTTGTCGCTGTCATTGTAATTTACACTTAAGCTCAAGGGAGCAACCAAGTTTCTAAACAGTACTGTTCCGGTAACCAGCCAACGCCTTTTAGTTAATGGAGTACCTCTAAATTGCTCTCCGTTTTCTTCATTGGTCAACAGTTCTTCAAAGGGTTGAAAGACGTATGCCTCTCCTCGAAAGACTAAGTTTTTCCACAAATTTGTTTCAGCTATAATTCCAGCACCTACATACCTATGTGCTCTAAAGGCATCTAAAAACTGTGTTTTACTGTCCAATGTTGGCTGAAAAGCGGCACTAGACATTAAGGTGGCGGTATAGTTTTGATAAAAGGGTTGTTGACTCAAAAACAATTCTGACTTTACCCCGACTTTAACTCTTTTTTCTAACCTAAAATATTTTTCTGCATGAACTTTCAATTGTAGCCATGAATGATCTTTTATTACTTGCTCTTTCTTGATAGTTGTTGAGCCCGGAGTTGTGTTTTCAACACCATTCATCACCCTACCCGTCAACGTTAGCAAAGCACCCTCATTAGGGAATTGTTTGTAGTTTAGTGTATTCAAAGCATACGAAGCTCCATAGGTATACCCATCAAAAGCTGTTACGTCGTTGGTATCTCCTTCCGTAAAGTTTTCTATTTGATAATATTGATAATCTTGATGAAAACGCTTGTAATCGACTTTAAATTTTCCAGCACCTATAAAAGGTAGTTCACTAGAAATTCCATAATATGATTCCCTGTTAATTTTAAAAGAAGGCCGTGATTCTTCAAAAAATGTTGCCTGCCCATTGAAGTAATCCAATTGATTGATCGCAAAAACAGGTTCTAGTACAATAGGTAATTTGGATGGGTAATCAATCCTAACTTTGGTGATGACAGAGCTATAAAAATTTCCGAAATAAGAATTTCCTTCGAGGCTAATACCTGCTCCTCCCAAATAATTGTACTTAAACCCAACATACCCTGTGTTGATGGCTTTGGAAGAAAAATTACCGCCAAACTCAATTAACAAATCTTTTTCTCTGGTTACATCTAATTGTAAGCTATAAAAACTGGACGTATCCTGTTGGGTAGCTCGCGGAAAAATATATTTGATTTTATCGTTGGCAAATATGCGGTAGTATTTTCCTTTTAATGCTTGAATTGGTGTTGGCTCATTATTTATCCCAAAAGACTTACTCACATATTGTTGTTGCGTTTTATTCAATCCACTAATCTCTAATTTGTTAATAATTAGGGGCTGTACTTTTTTGCGAAATTGGATACGTTTAGAATATAAAGCGATGGTAGATGTTCTTTTAGTAACAGACGCTTTTATTTGGTCCATCATGCGTATGGTAGAAACATAGCCACTATCAATAGATACTTGAATAGAACTAAAATCGAAGGTGGCTACATTATTTTCAGGCTTTATGATTATTCCTTTACCACACTTAATGCTGTAGTCGGTGTCTTTTACCAACATGTTTTTAATGATGGAAAACAGATTGTTTTCGTTGGGAGCCTCATAATTGTAAGACACGTTACTTCCAATAACAAAATCAGGGTTGAAGTTTTCGCAAAGTATGTCGGCAGGAAAATTATTGTACAATCCTCCATCGTACAGTAAGTTGCCGTCTATGCTAATAGGATTATAATAAAAAGGATAACTCGCCGATGCTCTTATGGCTCGTTCAATATTTCCTTCCGAAAAAACAACTTGTCGTTTGTTGGTAATATCGGCCGCCACACAACGAAAAGGGATCATCAAACTGTCGAAGTTGTAATTGGCTGCTGCAGAAATAGGCGCAAACATTTCCAACAAATTAAAATCCATGGCATAAGGTTTTACATAGTTTGTTGGTACCGAAGTTTCCAACAAAGAGTCAATGTAAAAACGAATAGAAATCATAGCCGCTGTATTAGGCTTAGCAGGCAAAAACCGTCGGTATTTAGGGTCATCATTTCCAAGAATCATTTCTTGAAAATCGTCTTTCAACACCAATTCTTCCATTTGAGCGGGGCTGTAACCCGAAGCATACATGGCGCCAATAATAGCACCCATAGATGTACCTGTAATGTAGTCGATGGGTATGTGGTGTTCTTCTAATGCTTTTAAAACACCAATATGGGACAAGGCAGAGCTTCCACCACCGCTCAAGACAACACCAACTGTCTGACTATGGGAACATAGCGCAAGCAGAAAAAACAGGAAACTAAGTGTTGTGTTTTTAACCATATTTGATACTGTACGAATATCGTATTTTAGTTATGTATTTAAAAGTAATGCGTGTTTAATTTATCAATAAGCGCATTAAAATATGCAGGAGCATGTATTAACCTTGATCCATACCAAGAAAACAGCTCTCCGTCTACCAATTCAATGTGAGCTTCTGGGCAAACTACGTTTAACTCTTGCATATGCTTGTCGCTAAACGGATAAGGCTCTGATGACAGCAACATGAGCTGAGGCGATGCTTGTTTTAATGCTGCTTCATTGATTTCTGGATACCGGCTGTCTTCTCTTTTTTCAAACACATTGTCAAAACCAAGCCGTGCTAAGATATGATTGATAAACGTCTTGTTTCCTGCCACCATATATGGGTTTCTCCAAATAAAATAAGCGGTTCGGATAGCAACAGGCAATTTTGGAATGGAAGAAAACCCTTTATTTATTTGATCAACAATGGCTTGTGCTTGGTCTTGTTTGTCAAAGATGTCCCCCAATTGCACAATCATTTGGTTATTGTCTTCTAGGGTGAATATGTCACTAATCCACACAGGATAATCTTGGCACAACTGCTCAATTTGAGATTGTTCGTTCTCTTCTTTGTTGGCAATAATAATATCGGGTCGGAGCGATTTTATTTTGTCAAAATCGAATTGTTTTGTCCCACCTATTCTGGGTTTAGCCTGAAACACCTCTTTTGGGTGAATACAAAACTTGGTGAGTCCTACCAATTGTTTTTCCAAACCCAAATCGACCAACAATTCTGTTTGGCTAGGCACCAAAGAAATAATACGCAAGTGTGACGTATTGGGAAGAACAATGGTTCTCCCCAACATATCAACAATGGTTTTATTTTTTGATTCTGAAAAATTCATGTGAGATGCCTAACATCAATCGTAAGGTGTTATTCAGCGTCTAAAAATCCTTGTTCGCGCATCCAATCATCGTTGTAAATTTTCCCAATGTATCTACTTCCATGGTCATGGAATAAAACAACTACTACGTCGTCTTTGGTCAATTCTCCTTTTTTCTGCAATAACCCTGCAATAGCAGATCCTGCTGAGTTACCTAAAAACAAACCTTCTTCCAACGCTAGTTTTCTCGTGTACACACAAGCATCTTTATCGGTTACTTTTTCAAAATGATCAATGATTCTAAAATCAACATTTTTTGGAAGGATGTCTTCCCCAATTCCTTCGGTGATGTAAGGATAAATTTCTTTCTCGTCAAAGATACCTGTCTCATGGTATTTTTTAAACACAGATCCATAGGTATCTATTCCCCAAATTTTAACATTCGGGTTTTTCTCTTTCAAATATTTCCCTACGCCACTAATCGTTCCTCCTGTTCCTACACCTACCACAAAGTGTGTGATTTTACCGTCTGTTTGTTCCCAAATTTCTGGGCCCGTGGTCAGGTAATGTGCTTTGGCATTGGATGGGTTGTCGTACTGGTTGACATACCAGCTATTGGGTATTTCTTGATTAAGTCTTCTTGCTACGGAGTAGTATGAACGTGGATCGTCTGACTCAACAGCAGTTGGGCAGACATGAACTTGTACACCCATGGCACGAAGTATATCCATTTTTTCTTTCGATTGCTTGTCAGCCAAGGTGCAAATTACTTTGTACCCTTTTATGATAGCTGCAATAGCCAATCCCATTCCTGTATTACCTGATGTTCCTTCTATGATTGTTCCACCTGGTTTTAATACGCCAGATTTC
>JBLIDJ010000030.1:0-22864 GCA_047634195.1 Flavobacteriales bacterium | reverse complement strand
GTTGGCATTTTGAATGATGCTATCTCCCAGAAAAAGAGTGTATAAAACAAAACAACTGAAAGCAACAACACTCAACAAAAGTGCATTGTAAATCATTTTGGCCAACATCACATTTCTAGGATGAGCAAGGGTGTACAAATACAAAGTACGTCCTTCGTTTTCTTGCCAAAAACTTTTAGCGGTGGTATTAAAGGATGCGAATAGGATGATGATCCACAAAAGTGCATTCCATGTTGGAATATCTATGATGCTACGAAATGAAAGGTAACACACAAAAACAGTTGCTATCACATACAACAACACAGCACTGATGGCGTATCGCTGTCTGAATTCGATTTTTATTTCTTTGGCAAGAACTGCTTTTATTTCGGAAATATTACTCACGTCACAAAGCTAAGTAATAGCAAGCATTAATACCGTATTGCGTTTAGCAATTTTATAATAGCTTTCAGGCTAGATTTTTAGGCTAATCTTTCATGATTTTTTTGACCACCAATCCTTTAGCAGTATGAACATGCAAGAAATAGGTTCCTTTTTTCACATCCATCAGGTCAAGCTTATTCAATGAATTATTTTGGTTGATAAACACCTTTTGTCCTTGTGTGTTTATCAGTTCAACTTGTTGGATGGCTTCACTCGCATGTATGTCTACATATCGTTTTGTTGGATTCGGAAATACGTCAATATTTACTTGGTTTTCACCAGTGTACGAATGAATACTTGAGTACTCGCTTTTAATTAACTTAAGTGTATACGTTTCAGTATTTAAATCTAGTTTGGCAAAGTAAACACCATCCTCTAAGCTGTCTGCTTTAAATACGGCATCTACCGTGTTCGACAATATTTTTGTCTTATAAAAAAAGGCTACTAATTTCCCTGTTGCATCCAACACACTCAACGATACCGTGTCATTGTCAAGCTCGTATATGCTTAGCGTAGTTTGTGTACTAAATGGATTTTCGGAAGCCGTAAAAATCGTATCCATATCCTGGCCAAAACTGGCACTCCATAGAATGCTGAACAAAACGGTAAGTATCTTTACTCGGGCGCTAATTTGTTTTATTTTTTGCATGATAATTTTAGGTTATGAATAGGGTTCTTAAATATTGGCATCTAACAAGTCTCTTATCTCTGCTGAACTAGGTCTTGGAGCATCGGTAGTGATAACTTTACCATCAGCAGAAAAAAGCATGAATCTTGGAATTCCAAAAATAGCATAATCTTCGGTTATTTCACTCCAACCATCAGCCCAAATTTGTGTACCTCCCAAATCCATATCCGTTACCATCTTTTCCCAATCTTCTTTTTCAATGTCTACTGAAACACTTAAAAAAGTAATGTTTTGATTGTGATAATCCGCTTCCAGCTTTTGTAGAGAAGGTATTTCAGCTTTACAAGGTCCACACCATGTTGCCCAAACATCAACATACACCAAATTACCTTTTAATGATGAAAGGGACACTTCATTGCCTTCCATGTCTTCATAGGCAAAATCGGTAGCCAATGCTCCAGCTTTAGGTACATTATCCGTTGCAACTTTTCTTCCCTTCCAAGTTTTTACCGTTTTACCAACTTTTTCCGTTGCTTCTGTTACAAACTCTTGATCAACAACATTGTCTAGCGCCGATTTGTGTTGTTGCTGATAATCATCTAGCATCAGCGAAAATGTTTCTAAATCAGTTGTGTCTATGGCTGCGTAAAAATTATAGTTTTCTGATATGGAAATTGCTTCATATTTGTAAGTGCGGACATCCACCGGATTTTCGGTAAATTTTTCTTGTTCATCACTGTACTCTTCAATAGCCTCCACCATTTCAGCCATTTCTAAGGCCTTAAAAACTTCGCTTTTAATATTGTTTAAATCAGCCATCAAAGTTGTTTTAAAATCTTGTAGCAAGGCTTTGTACTCGTCTGCACTACTTAGGTAAAAAGACTCTCCCCAAAAATCGCCCATTTCATCCAACAAATATTTTTTGGCTAAAAATGATGATGCTGGGCTTCCTTGATACGAGACACTTTCATCAAATTCTTCAGGATTTAAACCAACTGTAATATGATCTCCAGGTAGAATGTACATGGCTGTACTTTCTACACCATGACTAAAATTTAGGTAAGAAGCTGAATCAAGTGGTATAAAAACTTCGAACATACCTTGCTCATTCAACTCAGTATTATATATGGAGTCACTGTTTCCAAATTCCACCATTCCGTTCATTGGGTTGGTAATTTTTCCTGTTATGGTTACTCCTTTTTCTTTAGGGCTATTACAAGCAACTAAAATCAAGGATAACATGCATATGTTCAAAAAATTAAATTTCATAGGTTCAAAATTTCAACGTTTAGGAATGCCTTATTTCAGGCTTATACTCAAAAATAATTTTTTTTATGTATCCAAGAACATTACTCATGTATTAAACCAACAGAATATTGTATTGCTAACAACTTATAGATAAGAAACTAATTATTGGATACTTGTCACCTATTGACTTTATGAACCTTACTACTACTTCATCAACACTAATTTCCGAAACGCTAATTCTTTGTTCTGTGACATTAGTTTGGCTAGATAAATGCCATTTGGCAAATCTTGTGCATTTAAGCGTATGGAAGATTGGCCTTCTTTTATGGTGAGAGATTTTATTTTAACGCCATTCAACTGATAAATAGCTATTTCTGTTAAATCATTTGTGTTTTCAAATACGAAATTAGTTACTACACTAAATGGATTTGGGTAATTGGAGAACTTAATATTATGATCTGACAAGTCAATTATGGAAGAATTATCGTCCATGAACAATTTTATAGCCACAGGTCTATGGTCAGATATGTTTGTATCATATTCGGCCATGCCTTGGGGTAAATATTCATCTACTTTTATAGTTTGAACCATGGAACTGTCATGTTCAAGTTCCTCAAACAATTCATTGGTAATGAGTATATGATCTAGGTGTGAAGGCCACCTTGGGTAAGACCATTCCGTATTGTTTCCCAAAGCAATGTCAAAATCTGCAAACAAATAGTTGCTGCTGTCATTCAGAAACATTTGAAACACATTATTTGCTGGGATATCTGTCAATATATCATTTAAGTCACCCAAAACAATGACATTGTCACTCGCAAAATATGTGTCTATGTATTCTTTCAATAAGTTACTGGCCTTGTATCTTCTTGTTTCTTCGTCACTTGTATTGTTTGTGTCCAAAATTCCATTTCCGCAACATTTAAAATGATTATTGATGATGATAAACCGCTCATGTTGAAAGGTCATTTCCATCACCATAGGCGACCTTGGGTAAGTACTCCAATAAGGTTGAGTAGTGTATATTTCATACATGCTATCTATCTGAACCACATCAGGTTTGTACAGATAAGCCAATCCCGCAAAATAGGTAGACTCAAAATAGCTTTCGTAAATGCCTAACCTATCAACCATTTGATTTAAGTAGTTGGTATCTTCTGCTTCTTGTATTGCTATGATATCTATGTCTAAGGCTTCAATAACCTCAACAACATAGTCTACAGTCGTTTGTCCATTTTTAGGGAAATGCTCCAAATTCCATGTCATTACTTCCAAGGTGTTTTCGCTGCCAAAAGATAAATCGCCTACATTTTGAGCTGATAGTGTGAGACAGCTATGGAATTGGAGGAGAATGATACATACCTGTTTCATGGACTATTGCTGTTTTTTTGATGCACACACTTCCATAAAAGGAAGATAAGAAGCACGAACACGAAGCAAATTAATGAAAAGAAACAACAAACCTTGCTACCGAATATTTCAATAGCAAGGTTTCACCGCATTAAAAATCTATTTTTTTATTTTTCGCTAAGCTCTTTCACTTTTTGAGCCCAGTGTAATAAAACACTTTTTTGGCTTTCAAAATCATTCGTAAAAAGACCACCAACCATGATCAATTCTGTTGTATGTGTTTCTTCCTTTTCCGACAGAAAAAACTTCTCATTGTAAATGGTTGCTGCTACTTTGAGCGCAAGAAGCAAGTGCAATTAAACAAAAGATACATGATGCCTTAAACATTTTATATGTCATGGTATATGTTTTAATTATTGGCATAAATGTATATGCTCATCTTTAAAAAAAGGTTTACACAGTGTAAATTAATGTAAATCCAGTGTAATTTAAACCCTTACGTGCGCTAGTTCCTTGACAGGAAAAATGATAATAATGCGACACATAAAAGGCACATTCGCTTATTTAGGGTCTGCTGAAAAAGTAAGAAAACAACCTATACGAGGCGACAAAATGAAGCCGTACACTAATACTGCAAATTGAAGACAACGAAATAGGGGGTGATTTTCTGACTAACGAACAAAAAGCGCAAGATTTTTGTTTATTTTCACTGCATGACCTTGCACTTAATACTTAGTCAAAAACATAAATAATTGAATAACAAAACGATACCTGTTTTTCAGTAGACCCTATTTATGTTTTATTTTACGAAATATAACCTGGCTTTTATGGTGTCCCTAAAACATGTGTGCTTATGAATAAAAAAGAACCTTGGCCAACAAAAAATGCCATGAAACAGATTTACCACATGAAACTTTGGGGTGACAACAACACCCCGTTTTATTCTGGTTTTGGTTCACATGACCCAATCATTGTTGCCCCATACATTGCTGCCTTAACTTCCTTTTTAAGTGCATTCAAAAACCCACTTAAGGTTTGTGATTTAGGTTGTGGCGATTTTAATGTGGGCGAAAAATTGGTGAAACATACGCAGCAATACATAGCCATTGACATTGTAGAAGAACTCATCGCTTACAACCAAGAAAAGTTTCAAGAAAAAAACCTCTCGTTTCAATGTTTGGACATTGCTGTGGATGAACTCCCCGCTGGAGATTGTATTTTGATTAGGCAAGTGCTGCAACATTTATCGAACGCCGAGATATTACGCATCATCCCTAAGCTAGCTTGTTTTAAATATGTGATTGTCACAGAGCATGTGCCAGAAGGAGATTTTGTGCCCAACATAGATATTATTTCAGGGCAAGGTATCAGGCTAAAAATACAAAGTGGTCTCGACCTATCTGCCCCACCCTTTCATGTCAAAGCGAAAGAAGAAAAGCAACTATTGTCGGTGACATTAAATCAAGGTCACGGATTGATCGTTACGACACTCTATCAAAATTTTTAGCCATTAATTGTCTTATTGAAAGCCTTCTTTAAAAATCAACTCATATTCCTCAAATCTATGTTCTCTGATAGGCCTGACCTTTGGTTCTGTTTCGAAATGCAACAATAAACAAGGGCTTATGTTTTTGTATCTGTCTAGATACTCATAGTTTAAAAGCTCGTTGTTTTTTATTCGCTGTTTTATTTTGTTGTGGTATGGGTACATGAAGTGAATTGAGACTGATTTTTAACCAACTTTAAAATAGTTTCTTCTAGCTTACACTTTTTCCAATTGCTTGTTGTGTGTTTTGCTTAAACTTATTAAAGCAACAATAGCTCCTAGTAGCGCTATGCCCATGTCAGATTGTGTATCCCAAATATACCCTTGTGTACCAAGAAACGCCTCTGCCGATTCTCCTGAAGACAGGGCAACCCACCATTCTATTAACTCGTAAAATGCGCTACAACTAAGGCTTAGGGAAACAATTAAAAAATTCTCCCATGACTTTGAGTTAATAATCTTTTTCCTTCTAAAAATTTCGCGGGCTATCATGGCAGGAACAAAACCTTGTGCAAAATGCCCGACTTTATCATAGTTATTTCTCGATAGGTCAAACATTTCCTGTAGCGTATTAAAAAAAGGTACTTCGGCATAGGTATAATGACCACCAATCATGAGAATGATAGCATGTACCAAGATTAGATTATACACCAAGCTTGTCAGTGGAAATGACTTTTCAGTTTTGTATAAAATAGCTACACCTATCAAAGCAGGTACAACTTCTAAAAACCACGTGAAATAGTCATGTGGGTTTATGCCCGACCAAATTAGTGCGACACAAAATATAAGGATCCAAATTTTTCTAAGCATGATGTGTCGTTTTTTAGGTAAGGATTATCATTTGTCGCTTTCTAACTGAAGTTAGTTAAGGCTAGTTTTTATGTAGTGCTTAGCCCAAATATAAAAAATACTGGCTTATTGCTATGAACAGGTAGATAAATGTTAGCACTGCCGATACCTAAACGTATCTTATGCTCAACTAAAGTTACCAAGCAGGTTCTTCACGCCAGTTGTCAGGAAATCCCATTAACGATGTGTTTATAGTTGGATATTCATCGATTAGATCTATAACCTTCGTAATAAATGAATGAGTAGGGTTTATTTTTTTCAAAAGACGGTCGGTCATGGCAATTATGCCATAAACAGAGGTGCGAAAATCTTGGGGTAGTTCGCCATTGAATTTATTTTTCTTTCGAGTAGGTATAACTGGCTGAGCCGCTGAGAGTTTTCTATTCCATAATCTGGCATGATGTGCGCAAATATTCCTTACAATAGTCAATCGAATCAACCAAGATGCTAGCATAGTGCTAGGAATCCCAAAAGCCAATGAAATGGCTGTTTTTTCTTCATCATTCACAACTGCTTTAAATAATCGAGATAGTTTACCCAATGTCAGTATTTCCATTGCCATGTTTGACGGCGGTATGTTTTCTGAATTATATTTAAACTTAAACGATTTTAAATATCGTTCTTGTGGATCTACAAAATATTCTTTTATTTCTTGATTAATCCCATGATAAACATGCTTATCAAGGTATAGTTCGTACTCAGTATACCAATAGAAACCATGTCTTATACTGAAGGCATTAGACAATCTAGCCCTAAGAGCAACTTCTATCCTCTCGATATAATCGAGAAATAATGATCTTAGTTTTTTATCGAATTGATAATGTAGTATAATATCGTTGAACGACACATTATCAACAAACATATGAGAGCCATCTCGTTTTTGAAGATGGAACATATAGCCAGTTAATCTAAAGTAGCCGACATTTTCAAGATATTTTTTTGCTCGTGTTTCATCTTGAATTATCAAACCTCTTTCTCTAAGAAGCTCAACATGTTCGGCTGGTTCTAGTGGCTGTTTGGAATATTTCATTCGAAATGTTTAGACAAAAAAAAGCCTCGCAAATTGCGCTTGTATCAGAGGCGTGCGAGGAATTGTTGATACAAAAATAAGAATTTATTTTTAAGACATACCTAAAAAACTTATAAATATTTACATAAAGTCAATCTAAACTCTTACATGAATCAAAATGGTAGCGTAAGTAAACGCACATATAAACGAGCAGTCTTCCTGCCTTAATATAAAAATACTGGCTTATTACTCGGAACTGGCCTAAGTCTTTTATACAGCTCATACATTTGGATTCAAACTTGTTTTGCTGCGCAATTTGCGGAATAACTTGTAGTAAGCGCAGTCGAACTAGAGTTCAGCGCCAACCGCGCGTAATAAAAGTTTCCAATTTTGCATTCTCCGATAAGTAACTATATTCTCTGAGAAACTAAAAGCATGTAGTTATAGCGATTGTTACCGGTTTTTTATTCTATAATTTCCCCGAAATTATTTTCCCAGATGTCATAAATCGCATTAGATAAGTTGTTCATGTTTATAAGACCTTCTTTGAGGTCTTTATCTGAAGTACTATTCCATGCTAAAAACTCTTGCATGCATTCAATTACCATAGAATTTAAAGGTACTAAAATCCTGCAATCACATTTTTCGAAATTGAGAAAACCAAAATATCCTTCTCCTTTGCGTGTTAAGTGAAAATCAAGGATCTCTTGCCAGCTTCCATGAACGGCATCTGATCCACCTCCGTATATGAAAGAATACAATTCTTCATTATCTACTTCACTGTGGATTTTCCAAAATGACTTCCCATCAAGTTTCCATGCTTTGCTTTTCTTCTTACTTTCTTGAATTAAGTCCTCTAGTTTAAAGGCATCAACTTCTAATTTCGTATTAAATTTCGCTAGTTGTCGTTGAATTAATGGATGGTTATCTCCTTTATGGTCTTGAAGTTTTTTGAAGTTTTCATATCGTGCTCGATAGGATGTGAGGCGAAAACTTCTTTGAGAATCTTCTCCATTTCTCATCAAATATTTAGCAACAATAAAAGACTCATACAGAGGTCTTGTAAATTGAGCAAGCAATTCGAGTTTGTTCTGTTCGTAGAAGTTAACAGATTCTTTAAATAGTTTTATAATTCGAACTACTGAACCAACTACCGTAGATTCATTTAGACTGTAGTAATTTGGATGAGATTCTGAATTGTGCACCCTAGATAACGAATCAATAAGCTCTCCTAAGTCTGTACTTAATTCTATCAGAAAATCGTTTAGCAATTCTTCACTAGATGATATCTCGTTAAGTGATACTAAGTCATATTTTTCAAATATTTCTGATAGTTCCCTCAAATTATTTGTCTTATTGCTGGTAACGTAAAGATATTCAACAGGTGTTGTCTATCCACACTATGTATCCAGTCCAAATTTAATGTTTTTATTCATCTATAAAATTCAACTTTTGCCCTAATGTAATTAATCAACAACAGACTTCGGCGGAAACATTTTAGAAACAATATACCCCACTAACATGGCCAACGCAAACGAAGGTGCAAGCACGTCAAGTTCTTTAAAATAAGCCCCTACTCCTTCCATGTTGGCAAACACAAACTTGCACAATATTACAGACACAAATCCGGTAATCATGGAGGCTATGGCTCCTTTTTCGGAATACCCTTTCCAGAAAAGGGAGAGAATAATAACTGGGCAAAAAGTTGCGGCAATGCCTGACCATCCAAAAATCATGATCCAGAAAACTTGCCTGTCGGGATACAGGTTGTACAAGATAATGGCTATGCCCAGTGCTGCTAAAGCCATTAACACAGTAACTATTCTCGAAAGCTTGGTTAAGTCTTCATCTTTTAAGTCAGGTCTGAAAATCTTTTGATAAAAATCGCGTGTGATAGCACTAGACGCAAGGATAAGCAATGAATCTATGGTAGACATGATAGCCGATAGTACAATGGCAATAAAAATAGCTACCAGTATGGTGGGTAAAAACTCAGAGGTAATCATGCTCAACACATCTTCGCCACCTGTTCCTAAAATTGCTTCTGGATCTTCGCCTTCACTCGTAAAATAGATGCGAGCGAGAATACCTATGGTTACTGCTGCGGCATCTGTGAGCAAAGTAAAGAGCAATGCCACCCACTTTCCTTTGTCTATTTCGTTTTCACTTTTTATAGACATAAAACGGACATACACTTGGGGTGAACCCAAGAAGCCCAATCCAATCATGGAAAAACCAAGAATAGTGAACAGGTTCATCCATCCGTCATCGCTTCTTCCCATGACTTGTGTCAGCGTAGGATCTATGGCGTTTAGTCCTTCGGTAACTCCTGCTCCATGGTCCATAGAAAACCATACCACAATGGGTAATAGCACCAGTCCAAAAAACATGAGTATGCCTTGAAACATGTCGGACCAAACAGCGGCAACAAAGCCGCCAATAAAAATATAAATAAGCACAATGCTGAATCCTATGAGCACTCCTATGCGGTAATCAATATTCAGCAACGATTCAAACGCTATGCCTGTGACATCCATTTGGGAAGCCACATAAATAATCACAAATATGACTAGCACCGAAGCAGAAATGATTCTAAGACTGTTCGAGGAAGACTTGAAATGACTTTGAAGATAATCGGGTATGGTTATCGCTTTGTATTTGTCAGACAAGTTTTTGAATCGTTTGGCCATAAATTGCCAGGAGAGGTAAACGCCCAGTAATTCGCCTGCCACCACCCAATAGCCAGAATAACCAGCCATGGCTCCCATTCCAGTGAGCCCTATCAACAACCAACCTGATTCGCCAGTTGCTCGAGCAGAAAATGCGACCGCCCAAAAGCCCATGTTTTTCCCGCCCAAATAGTAGTCACTCATACTTTTTACTCTCCGAGAGGCAAGTATTCCAATTAAAAATAAAATACCCACATAAATGGATAGAACGATGAGTTTAGTGACCATAGCTTTTTTGTAATTTGCCTAAAGATACTATTCTTCTTTTAGTAGTAAAATATTGATTGATATTCCGTCTTCTTTATCTTCTTACAAAGCCAATAGAGACAATTTGGCTTTGATTTTTTCCGCTATTATTTAGCTGAAATAAATAGCAGGTTTTGCACATGACAACAACTCACAAAATTGCAGCATAGTAGGTGTGTTCCCCTTAATTTTAAGGGGTTCAGTAGTTTTAGGTGAGGCTTTAAAAAGAATTGAAACAGCTGTTAGCTTTTGTTCTTTTGAATGTTTTTTCTATGATTTTCTATGATTTTTTTATGATCTTTCCGTAACACCATAAAATCATCTATCGGCAGTGCAGGGTTTCCCAGGACAACTTCATTGTCAGCAACACTTTTTGTAACAGTACTTGCTAAACCAATGGTTACATCTTTTCCTATGGTAATAGCATTTCGAATAGTACTGCTCGGCGCAACCCAACAATTATCTCCAATGATCACACTTCCTGCTATCATGGAACAGGCTATAATTAAGGAGTTTTTACCTATTTCAACATTGTGAGCAATGTGTACGAGGTTATCTATTTTTACATTGTTTCCAATAACAGTGTCTTTTAATGACCCACGGTCAATGCAAGTATTGTTGCCAATATGAACATGATTGTTGATTACTACCCCTCCGTAGTGAGGAAAATGTTGATATTCACCCGTTTCGTCATTCTTAACGTAACCAAAGCCATCTCCTCCTATAACATTGCAAGATCCTATTATAACATCTTCACCAACGATGGTATTCGATTTTAATACAGTTCCTGCACCAATTATACTACGATCGCCAATAATTACATTTTCTTCGATTGTGACATTCGCCCCGATGTAAACGTGTAATCCTATAGAGGTATCTTTTGCAATATTGGCACTTGGATGAATGGTCGTTTCGGCAGCTACTTTTTTCTTAAAAAAATCATTTGAAAAATCAATCAAATCTTTTTTTGGGTTTTTTGATAAAATATATGTGATCCCTTTTGGTAAAGATTCAGTGTCCCTTTCATTAATTAACTGTTCTTCAACTAATATAATAAGGCTCTTGGTAGCTTGAATCAAAGAAAGAAAGTCTGTCGCAAATTTATTTGAGATAAATGTTAGGTGATGCTCATTAGCAACTTGAATAGCTCGTGGCATAACTATCTCTTTATCCATATCATTTTCATCTCCTACGATAATTTGATACTTCTTCAAATGAAAATAATCGATGACTTTCTTAATTGTGATCATAAGCTCAAAATTTAATAATTAGTAAAACGAATTAATTCAAATGATTCTGCATATTCTTTTTGAATTTGCCTACCTCTTATTACTGCTAATGACGTAATAAATTCAGGGCTTGAGTATGTTCTATTTTTCTGTGATTCATAATGATTTATAGCATCAATCTTCTTTTGAAGATGTGCTGGCTTTAAATTCACAAAAACAAAAGATGTAAATCCGAAGTTGTTCCAAGGCATTTCATAGCCAAGTAGGCAACCGAACTTGAATGCGCGAATTCCTTCTTCATAAATAGTTTTATGATCTTGATGAATATCACTAGACGATGGAACAAAAACAAGATCGGGCTTTAGTTCATTTCTTAATACCACTAGCGACTCCAATATTTCTTGTCGAAGTGCAGGGAAGTGTCTCACTTGAAAATCCATCATATGAATGTTTTCTGCAGGAACGCCCAAAAAACCACACGATTCATAAAGCTCCTTTTTTATTGAACCTATTTCAAAACCTTTCGGAGTAGACTCTTTACAATCGCTAAAAACAGCAATATGTATCTCTTTTCCTTCTTCTATTAGCTTAGATATGGTGCCTCCTAATCCAAATTCAGCATCATCGGGATGCGGCGCAAGAATTAAGACTTTATGAACTTGATTGAACATTATATTTGGTTTATTAATTGAGATAACTGACGTGTAGTCTCGTATCTACTTTTATTGATTATACTTTCAGTTTTTGTGTTTTGCACACACGATATGCCTGCATGCCATTTATTATATGTTTCAATCAGAAACGCTACAGATTCATTAATTTGTTCTTTTTCATAAATCCTGGCGTTTTCAATATCATCTAAAATTAATGCAGATTCTCCTTTTGTATTACCAATACATAAAATTGGATTCCCGGTTGCAATGTATTCCATTTGTTTACCTGAAATCAATATTTGACTTTCAGCCATGTCTGCTAAGAGGTTAATTAATAGCTGAGATCTTTTCATTAAACGAATAGCCTCGGCATGTTGCACATAACCTTGGTGCAAAATTTTTGAGGACGTAAATTTATCTGTCAACTCATTTAAAATATCATTTTGAATATTTCCAGCCAAACATATCTTAATATTTGCATCAGGTATTTCTTCCAAAAATTTACTGATAATCTTAATAATACTAGCATATGGTTGTGCCAGTGTTAAAATTCCAATAAACGTAATTTCGAAATAACTTTGTGTTTCAACCGGGATTTTCTCCATTAAAAAAGAATCATAACCATTATATATATGATGAAATTTATCGTGATTATTGACAACCTTCTTCTGTAGTAATTCTTTTAATTTAAATCCAACAGTTAACACAACATCTGCCTTATTTAACACCTGTTGTTCTAGCGATTTATCTATCTTCTCTGTTTTATCGGTTCTGTTAAGTATTTTGTTATAATAGATATCTGTCCAAGGATCACGAAGATCAGCAATCCATTTAATTGAAAATTCTTTTTGTAGTTCTAATCCTATTAGATGTGTTGAATGAGGAGGCCCTGTTGTGACAATGATGTCAATCTTTTGTTCAGAAATTATTTTTCTCGCCTTTTTCAAAGCATAACGATTCCATCCAATTCGAGCATCTGGAATAAATAGATTTCCTCTAACATAGGTTGATAATTTCTTAAAGAAACTTCGCTTTCCTGTGGTAATATGCCCACTAGGGATTCCGGCTGTTTTATCACCTGTAGTAATAAGTGAGTATAGTTTTAAAGGCTCTAAAGTATTTGTTTTGTAGGTTTCTATGCCTTTTACGTTTTCCAAAAAACTGATGTCAGTATGTTTGTAAGATGCTTTCTTTTCAGAAACTGTTAAGACAATTGGTTCATAACCAAATTCTGGTAAATATTTAGAAAAATACATCCATCGTTGCACTCCAGACCCCCCAGATGGTGGCCAATAGTATGTTATGATTAATATTTTTTTCATTCAGATTATTGAAAATAAAGTTTAGTTTTTGGCTTGTAATGCAACATAGCGAAACAATCTTTTGCCCTCTTAATTATCGACATGCATGATCCAATTCGTTTTACCTGTAAGCTTTCGGTAATGCTAATTGTTTAATTTTTACTAGCCAAATTTAAATATATTGTCAATATCGTAAATATACATAAGCGATAAATATTAAACACCAAAATCGACAATATTTATAAGCATTGCTGCGCTTTGTAATACTTCTTGCAACTACAATCGATTGCTTTAGTATGTCTTCTATGATTATTTTTTAGCTAAACGTAATTAATAATAGTACAGAAACCTTTATACACTGACTAAGTAGATAGCTTTTGTTTAAGAATTCCAACATCAAAGCTGCTCACTGCTATAACTTCTCCTGACTGCATTTGATCAAGTTTCAGTTCTCCTATCCTTACTCGAATGAGCCTGAGTGTTGGAAATCCTACTACTGCTGTCATTTTTCTAACTTGCCTGAATTTGCCTTCATTGATGGTAATAGAAACCCAACTGGTGGGACCATGCCTATCGTCACGTATTTTTTTCAATCGTTCTTCAAAAACAGGAGCTGGAATTAATGCATGAGCTTTGCAGGGTAGTGTCTCGTATATCATGGTTTTTAGCCTTATTTCAACCCCATTTTTTAATTGTTCTATTGCTTCAGCGGTTATTTGACCATCTACCTGCACGTAGTATTCCTTTTCTATTTTTTTACTGCGTATCTGGTCACTTACTATTCCGTTGGTGGTCAGCAATAATAATCCTTCCGAATGCTCATCAAGCCTTCCAATGGCCATCGTACCCGCAGCAAATTCGCTCAACTCGCCCAGCAATTTTTTGTTTTTGCGTTTGCTCTGGTTATTTACAAACTGAGACAAATACCCATAGGGTTTGTGAATGATATAGTGGTGGTACTTATCCATTGAGGGGTTGTTGTTGTAAATTCTAATGACCACCATAATAATGGCGGCATTTATATCATGAATACCTGCTACTTGCAACAAGACAGGCATCAGTGCTATGCGTTCGCTCAAATGTAATCAAACGAATGAGGTCTTAGTGTTTAATGATGGGTAATAGTATTTGTTATCACAGCACATTCAAGTCGGTATGGTCAATTTGAACTGAGAATTTCACGCTGGCTTTCAAAGCGCTGAATAGTTTCGTTAATACAAGAGGGCTATGTCATTTTTGTATTGGTACAACACAAAAAAATAGGGCTGAATTATTTACTTTTTTTCCAAAAATATCCTGTCAGCACTACCAAAATTGCTAAAAAAACAAGGGCCATGATGGTTAGAGAACCTCTTTGTGGGGCTATGTCTGAAGCTGTTGAAGTCATTATCCTACTCATTTCAGATAAACCTCCAATCGTCATCACTCCAAAAACAATGGCTAATATTTTGTAATATCTTTTACTCATCTTATTCTTTATTTAGTTTACGAAGATAAAGAATCACCTTTTTTCTTCTTGTTCGTAAATCCTGTTTTTGTTTTTATCTATATACACATGTTTTGTGCTATCGTTAAGCATGATTGTTTTTTTGTCATCAAAACCATCATCATCTGTATCTTCATATTTAGCAACAAGTTTTTCATGCATATTATAACAGTTGATTACCTCAAACATGCCATCGTGATTATAGTCTTGCGCAATAGTCACCAGCTCGCCGTATAAATTGTAATCGGCAATTGACTCATAAAAACCAGCACCGTAAATGTTACAGCCTTTACGTGCTAGTTTATTGTTTGACTTCCAACGATAGGTATCGCATTTGCTGTCTTGTACATCCAAGTATATTATGTCTGTTTGGTAATATTTGTCTAGTTCTTTTTTTGATTGATACCACAGAATAAAAAAGACAAGCGACGTAATAAAAAGAATGAGAAAAAGTAACTTATAATTTTTCATGATTTTAATTTATTATGCGCAAAACTATAGACTATACTACTATTTAATGTAATCTAATTTCTTTAATGTATTATTTCGTCTATAATTTCCGAGCCCTCCATATTTAATTCTTATTGAAAATGTATTCCCGTTTAAACTTGTCCCTCCAGCGTTTTTGTAATCAACCAGATTATATCTAACATCAAGACCTAAGTAACTTGAACCAATTATGAATTTTTTGAGTCCTACTCCGAAATTTAAGTTTAACGAATTAATTGATTTTGATAATTTTTCTTTAGAGTTTGGTTGATCAATACTTAGCGCATCAAAACCATCCCAACCAATACCAGCAAGAAAGTCAAATTCAAATGTATTTGTTTTAAGCAGTTCATATCCGACTTCAGCACCAAAATACCCTCCAAAAAAGTAATTTGTTGAATAAATCGAATCGCTTTTAACTGTCAAATATGTGTTTTGAGAATTCAGAAATTTAAACTCAACGGCTAAATCAACTCGTATCTTTTTTTGTTTCAGACCGCCTTGACAGCCAATTATGGGATGATTCCCTAGTATATTGATATTTCCTGATGGAATCCAAAAACCAGTATATAATGCAAAATGTCCTTGAGTGAGGTTATTATAATATTGGATTCTTTTTTTATAATCATCTTGTAGCGTTTCAGAGGGAAAGGAGTCTTGATTCAATTGAAGTAATTTATTTTCAAAGTTGTCAGAGTAAAAGTCGAGAAAAAACCTACTCAAACTGTTAATGTTAATTTTATTACCAATAATTTCAAGAGCGAGTTTTTTAGTGAAGTCATTAAATTTCTTTTCTTCTCCAGATATTCTATAATAATGATTATAATGAAAGTCCATTGTGTTAATCTCATTTCGTTTATTATCACGATAATTAATAAGATAATTGAGTACGGGAGCATTTTTCAATAAGCTTTCATTTAAGGTGTCTGCTTTGATAGCTAGTAAAATCTTCAATCTTAATAGCGGCTCTGAAATATCGCACTTAGTTTGCCAGTATTGCATTATAGCAATTACTACTTCTATATTATTAGAATTGTAATTGTCAGGAATAAGGTTCAAACTGTTATGAAAAACATCAACACAAGGTATATGTTTTTTGTTTAAAAGCTCAACTACATTAGTTTCTTGTGAAAAAGCAAAAACATTGAATAGAAGCCCTGTAATAAGAAAGTAGTATTTGTTCATTTTGAGTTTGTTTTATCGTTCCACATAACATCAGGACACACAACACATACTGCATACCCACACCCTGTTTCCCCTCAAATATAAGAATTCTATCGAATTATTTACAACTACAGGCATAAAGATACAATCGTTATTAACTCACAAAAAAAATGAATAGCAAGCTATAAAATACCTATTACCTTTGCCACTACTAATAACAACTGATACATATGTCTTTTGCACCCTTAGGTTTACCCCAATCTTTCCTTGATATTCTTGAAAAAGAAAATTACAAACAGCCATACCCTATTCAGGAACAGGCCATACCGGTAATATTACAAGGGAAAGATGTGTTGGGTATTGCCAAAACAGGTTCTGGAAAAACAGCCAGTTATGTGTTGCCCGTATTGGCAATGCTCAAAAGCAAAAAAGAAGTAAAAGACAGGCAAGTAGATGTATTGGTATTGGTGCCTACCAGAGAATTGGCCGAGCAGGTCAAAGAAGTGTTTAGCCTTTTTGAAAAAGGACTTTCTCACCCCGTGAAAACTATGGCGGTGTATGGAGGAGTGTCTATCAACCCACAGATGAAATCGCTGTACGGCGTGTCAGTATTGGTAGCAACGCCCGGTAGGTTGTTAGATTTAGTAAACTCTAAAGCGGTTCATTTCAACAAGCTTCAAACGCTTATCTTGGATGAAGCCGACAAACTGCTCAACCTTGGTTTTCGAGAGGAGATGAATCAAATATTTGCCTTACTTCCTCAAAAACGCCAAAACTTGTTGTTTTCTGCCACATTGAGCGAAAAAGTAGAAGAGATTCATCAAATATTGCTCAAAAACCCCGTGGTTGTCAATGTTGCTCCTACATCATCCACTATTGATCAAATCAACCAAGTAGCATACGCCATATCGGAAGAGAAAAAAGGGCCTTTGTTGCGTTATCTCATTACAAAAGGAGAGTTAAAACAGGTGTTAGTTTTTGCCTCATCGACCTACAAGGCGGACAACATAGCCGACAAGCTTAGAAAAAACGGCATAAAAGCTGAAGCTATACACAGTAAAAAAAGTCAGAACGCACGAAAAACTTCATTGGAAGATTTCAAGGCAGGAAAACTAACCGTACTGGTAGCCACCGACTTGCTGGCACGTGGTATAGATATTGAGTTTTTGCCGCATGTAATCAATTACGAATTACCTCGATCGCCCAAAGACTATGTGCATAGAATAGGAAGAACCGGAAGAGCAGAATCTTCGGGAGAAGCAATTACATTAGTTACTCCAGAAGAAGAGCATCATTTTAAGGTAATTCAAAAGAAAATGAAATGCTGGGTAAACAGAATTGATGGAAACGAGATAGATTTATCTTAATCGCAAACACGTTCATTTCAAACACCAAATAAAAATTGGGAGGATTACTTCTCCTCCCCTTTTTCATTAGATATTATTCACAAAATCTGAAAAAACTTTTTTGTGGCGTTCTAGGTCCATGTTGGCTGATAAGGATACACGCGCTATGTAATCCTTGTCGCCTTCTTTGGTAGTTCCTTGGGTAGATGTTGCTGGTATGGTCCAATAACATCCGTTTAGCTGCCCATAACTCACGCAGTACTTGCTTTCATTAGGGATTTCAGTAATCATTAGGTTGATTAACGTAAGGTTTAACGCTCTTTTGTATGTTTCTCTTTCTTCATCGCTGTTTCCTTTTGTAGGTAGGTCTAGTGAAAACACAGAAGGCGTAAATCCTTGGCTAGCCAATTCTTCAGACACAAAATTGATTTTTGCAGCGGGCAACGTTTCTTGTATGTAGTTGACAAACGATCGGGTGTTTTTATAAGCATCCGCTATCCGTTGATTCATAGAAGGCATTTGTTTGGCCAGTATCTCATATTGTAGTTGGGTGGCCTCATTGTCACACAGCAAAAGGTGTTTTTCTATGTTGTTCATCAAGTCTTCCGTTTGCTTGTTTCCAACGCAATAGCCAGCAGTGCATTGGCCACCACTAGGGAATTTAGAACCGCTTGCAAAAGAAATGGTTCTTATGGTAGAAAGTATTTCTCCTTCCCCAAGAAAATGAACATTAGGGCAAAATGTTTGATCTAAAATAAAAACAGGATCAATAGCCGTCTGGCCTGTCGAAGTTTTACGTGCTCTGCTTAACACTTCTTTTAATTGGTTCAGTTCTGGCACCTCAACCCTTGGGTTTGTTGGTATTTCAGCAATGATGTAAGGGATAGCATCTTCTTTAGCAATTTTGGCTAATACAACATCTATGCTTTGAACCATGTCGTTGCCTCCATCTACAGGCAAATCCACTACTTCCACGTTGCCAAGGCAAGCGACAACACGTCTTGCTTGGTCGTTGGTACCTCCATAACAATTGGGTGGCACCACAATTTTGATAGCTTTTCCAGGGTGGTTTTCTTGTGCATGGTGTATCAGCCCCATCAAAATAGCATACTGAATAGAAAGCCCACTAGATGCAACAAGTGCTTGGGTGTTGGACCCTGTAATAGCAGCAATAGACGCTAAGACTTTAGTTTTATTGGTGTCATCTGGGTTTTGAGCATTAGTAGATTGGCCAACGAGTGATGCCAATGCCTCAAGACAATTGCTTGGTGTCATGGCTATGGTTTCTCGTCTTCTTACATGCTGAATGTCCGAAATATACCGTTGGTTTTGTTGGCCATTGACCAATAATATACTGCCCAGTTGACCATGAGTAGTGATAAAAAAGTCAACAGTACTATTTAAATCAACCGCTGCCACGTCACTTGCTTGTGCTATAAAAACGGTACTCACGCTTTCGTTCGCTGGGATTTCGGCAATGTTTTTTATTTGAGTCAATTCAAATGAATACCCATAAACAGTCTTGAGAATTTCCGCATCAAAATAGGCAGGTAAATCATCGGTGTAAAAGATGTGGGTTTTTTTATTTTCAAGTAAGTTTTTTCTTAGAATAGCCATTACTGGAATGGTCTTGGAAGAAAAACTAATGACACTTTCGGGGGTTAGTTTGTTCAATTTAGCAAGTGCCCATTCTAACACACATGACAATGGGTGTCCTAATCGAATATAATCATAAGCTGTAGGTAATTCACTAAGGGCCAAAGAAGCTGAATCATTGGCATTAAACAAGTTTTCGAACTCTTCTAAAAATTGCGTTTTGGCTTGTTGCTCATCATAAATATCTAATCTATGGGTAGTTGTACTTAACCAACCCGCTGGCATATTTACGACTACTTCTTTTATATAATTCAACATTGTATTGTCTTGCATCACTTCACTTTTTTAATAGGTTGGCAAGTTACATTACTTATTGTTTCTTCTTTATAAATTTGAGCAAACACTTACCTTTTTATTGTAAAAGATAGTCCCAAAAACGCAAAAAATCCTCATGACAACGCCATGAGGATTTTATATGTAATGTTAATGATTAAGCTAAAAGCTTATAAAATATTATTTACCAACTTCAGTGAAAACTCCGTTCTCAACAAAAACAGAATCTGTTCCATTAAAATACTTGAAATTAAATGTTCCCGACATTTTTTCAGTATTTAGGTTCCAGGCTGTAAGATCAATATTCCCATCAAATGTTGTGTTAGGATCAACAGTATTTACAAAATGTACAAACGTAACATTTTCAATAACCTCAGATGTATCACCTCTATTCTCATAATAAAAATTAATATTTATTGCCTGTCCTGTGGTACTCGAACCTGTAATAGCAATAAGATTAGTAGAGGTTGATTCCGAATAATTGGTTCCTAAAAAAGATTGTTGAGTACCATCTACAATAGCAGTCATTGCAGCTGTTTCGTTAACAAAATTATTGGCTTCTTCTTTTATTTCTTCTTTAGAACATGCAAGAGTCATTATAGCCATTGCAGCAATCATCATTAATTTCATGTTTTTCATAGAAATGTTTTTTTTTGGCAAATAACGTAAATAAATATTAAAAAAGTTTTATCACGGTTTTGTCCTATCCATCTTGAAGATTACAACCCTTTCATTATAACGATCGGTACCATTGAACCATTGGTATGGGTACTGGTGCTACTCCCCCCTCCATAACTATTGCTGTAAATCCAAACTGAATAGCTCTCCCTTCCTTTTGATGCCATCTCACACCAGGGATTAACAAAGCAAGACCTTGTTTTTTATTATTGGTGTTGTAACCATTCTCATTGGTAGTCTCTGTTCTACCGGGCAGAAGAATAAATGAATCAAAAACTAAACTAAGCTTCGGTGAAATTTTAATCATTCCAGCGATACTGGCTATTGCTCTTCCTTCAAGCTTTCCTTCGAGCCAGAGTGCTCCATAACCGCCTGAAATTGCAATGTTTTTTGAACGATCTCCAAACGAAAGTGTTGCAAATGGAACTGCTCCGTTATTATTAAGCGATACCCATGATCCTGTTCCAAATAATCCACCTATAGCTACTTGCGTTTTTTCACCTATTTCCCAACTTTTCTTGATGGTACCAATCATAGGTGTACCAAACCATGTGGTCATAAAACCAACACCAACATTTTTGCCTAAGCCAAACTGAAAATCGGGGCCAAACAAATTCCATTGAACATAATGTTCTCCTTTTTTTATAGGCAACCCATTGGTTGAGATGAAATACCTGGTGGCAAACTTATCCTCACCAATAAACACTCCTTTTTTGTTAAAATTGGCTTTATCCAAGGCTATTTTATTTTTAATAGCATGTTGGGGTATGTAAATTTTTCTTTGATCATTAGTAAGAAATAAAATTTCTCGAGCATCTTCCTTAAGGATTTTACCTATTAATTCTCCACCATCCGTTTTAATAATGCGGTAGGTAGTTGTATCTTGAACAGCAATAGTATCATTTTGAGAAAAAACAGCACCCCACATTGTCAAGAATGTTAAAGCAAGTAATACTTTTTTCATAATATATTTATTTACACAAATATACTCACAATGCTTATACCAAACGTGTATAAATAACTATGCAGATTTCCGACTGTTGCCGTGTGCTTTTTAAAGGGCTAAAAACGTAAATGAGAAACATAAACCCAGAACGATAACCACCCATACTTTGATGCCACTATCGCTTTGCCTAACAGCAAAAGTGAAAGCAAAAGCTCCTTTCACGTTTTTTCTTATGTCAATATGGAACAATTAAATGTTAATAGCATATTCCGTCAACTTACGTTTAAAGTAACGTTTTTTTGATTGTTTGAAAACTTCCTTGCCTGAAAGAACTTTGAATTTTGGTTTTATTACAAAAGGAAATGATGTAACACCACACTTAATAAAAATAGATTTTTCCCGATTGAATGATCAAGTCTAATTGACCTTTATGAGTTATTCTTCCCCAAAACCTATATGTCCCAGGATCTAATTTTAAAATATAAAATGACTTGTGCTTAATACGTGATAAACAAGCGTCTGCTATTTTAAGATTATAGGGATAGAATGCCCCAAATAAACTTGTCGATAGCATATCACCGTTGCTTTTGTACCGCCCGATTTTATTGATTGTGATTTTACCTTTCCTGTATTAAGTAGAAAAATTAAACCAAAAAAGATTAACATAAAAAGTCTCATAAATAATAGCTTTTCGGTCCGTCTGGGCATTGTTTCTAACCTAGAGATAAGCAACACGTGTGGTCTTTCCGCAGTATGCCGTTGATCCAGGTTTACGCATTCCTTTGGCTTTTTATTATTTTTATATTATTACTTGTGCAAGCACCAACAACCGAATAAGTTTAATTTTACGACAACTTGAATAACAACTATGTCACAACTAGCTTTAACCTGTACAACTCAAACGTTTGATGCCACTATCGCTTTGCCTACCAGTAAAAGTGAAAGCAACAGGGCATTGATCATCCAGCATTTGTCGCAAGGGAAATTTCAGGTAAATAACACCTCATCAGCTGATGACACACAGCAATTAGTTAAACTGCTCAGCCAAATAGGAAAACACCAAGAGCTTGATTGTGGTCCAGCAGGAACTACCTTTCGGTTTTTGTGCAGTGTGTTAGCTTTTACCTCAGGTAACTTTGTGTTAACTGGCTCTGAACGCATGCAAGAAAGGCCTATCAAAGATCTGGTAGATGCGCTCTTATTGTTAGGCGCTAACATACAATACCTTAATAAAAAGGGCTATCCCCCACTACGTATTGAGGGAGTGACACAAACAGTTACCAACACTTCCGTATCAGTAGAGAATTCTAGCCAATACCTATCCTCATTATTATTGACAGGTGCATTTTTACCTCAAGGTATCAACATACAAACTACAGGGAGCTTAGGCTCTGCACCATATGTAGACATGACCATAGCCATGCTTCAAGAAGCTGGAATAGCGGTTTTAAAAAATGAATCAATCTATCGTATTCTACCTCAGGTTTGTTTGAATACAGCGTTTTCGGTAGAAGCCGACTGGAGTGGGGCGTCGTATTGGTTTTCTCGCGTAGCATTATCCTCAAACGGAAAAATATTATTGCTTGGCCTCAAAAAAAACTCCCTGCAAGGCGAT
>JBLIDJ010000029.1:0-23446 GCA_047634195.1 Flavobacteriales bacterium | reverse complement strand
ACTAAATACTAACTACTAACTACTAACTACTAACTACTAACTACTAACTACTAACTACTAACTACTAACTACTAACTACTAACTACTAACTACTAACTACTAACTACTAACTACTTTTTACTCTGTACTTAATACTTTGTACTTAATACTCAGTACTTATTACTTTATACTGAACACTAACTACTAACTACTTCTGACACTCTAACCAGATATCAAACTTATTTTTTTTGTACACTTCTTCTTTGAAAAACGTCAAGAAAGGATAAAGCTGGTCTGGTTGACGGTATCCTTGCAATGGGCCAATTAGGTTCAATTCACTATCCATAAAAACTAAGGTAGGGTAGGCTAGTCGGCCTTCAACAGCAGCAATAGAAGCAAAATCATGCGTGCCATTTCTTCCTCTTGTTTTACTTGCATCATATTTACTGTTGCTGTATGTTTTTTCCTTGTAGGTAATGTCTTCGTTACCTTCAGCATTAAATTTTACAGCGTAATAATTAGCGTTTATGTAATCAATGATCCCTTTATCAGTAAACGTATTTTTCATCATCATTTTACAAGGACCACACCAGCTGGTGTACACATCTATCATTACTTTTCTAGGTTCTTTGGCTTGCAATGCTGGCAGTTCGTTGACACCGACCCAATTGATACCACTTTCTTTTGATAAGATTGCTTCTTGTGCCACAAGGCTTAAAGTAAAGATGCTTGTTAAGCAAAAAAGAATATATTTTTTCATGATCATGTAATTTTATATAAAGGTAAAAAAACAAATGTCATGCTGGTATTAGCAACATGACATTTGAAATAAGGATGTAATGTTTAGTTAACCCCGTGCATTAATTTTTTGAGTAATGGGTTTAATGCGGCTGATAGCAGTCCAACAACGATAGGTATTATGGTGAAAATGAGGAAAAAGAAGCTCATGGAGTATTCTTTGGTTATTTCATCAATCATTCCACCCATACTACCCGCAGTTTTGTTACCAATAGCAATGGCCAAATACCATACTCCAAACATAATACCTATCATACGTCCTGGAACCAACTTACTCACATAAGAAAGCCCAACAGGAGATAGGCACAATTCGCCAAGGGTATGCATGAGGTAAGCTAACACTAACCAAATCATACTTACTTGTGCAACGAGTGCACCAGAGGCAATGCTGCTAGATCCAAGGGCTAAAGCACCAAAACCTAAACCAAGCAAGATCATACCAAAGGCATACTTTACCGCAGCACTTGGGTTGTATTTGCTGTCCCACAGTTTAGAAAACAATGGAGCAAACGCAATGATGAAAAAGGAGTTTAAGATACCAAACCAAGAAGCCGCAACTTCGGTGGTTTCGCTGTTAAATTCACGAATCAACATCCACAATACAATGACCCAGATAATTAAGAAACTAACAGCCAAGATAATGTTGGCTTTGGCATACTGGCCAAACGTTTGAACAAAAAGCTTGTACAACACCCATGTAATGATTCCTAACGGAACGATGGTTAGCAAGGTGTTGAACACCGTAAACATGGTTGCCGTATTTCCTGTCAATAACCTATTAGTGTAGTCTTTTGCGAAAATGGTCATAGAACCACCTGCTTGTTCAAATGCTGCCCAAAAGAACACCGTAAAAAAAGCGAAAATAGAAACAGCTATCAGCCTATCTCTCACCACAGGACTGTATCTGACAATACGAGAGATAAGTAAAACAAACAAAAGAATAACCGCACTAATTATCACCACGTTACTACCTGCAAAACCACCAATATTAAAGTCGAGTAGGCCTGTGCCACTAATTTTACCATAAGGATCATCGATAATCCAAGTTAAACCAGCAATGGAGATAATGACAGTAATTGCTTTATCAAGCATGGTAAAAGGGTTGAGCTTATCGTTAGGATCAGCAGCAACCACTTTGTTTACGTCTTTCACAGGTTTCAGACCAATTTTGCCAAAGATGCCTTGAGCATAGTAGAATTGAAGCATACCAAAGAACATGAAAATACCGGCCAAACCGAATCCCCAGTTCCAGCCAACTTTTTCACCTATGTAACCACACATCATAATACCTAAAAAGGCACCAGCGTTTACACCCATGTAGTAGATAGTAAATGCACCATCTTTTTTCTCAGGGTGATCTTTGTACATTTCAGAAATAACAGAAGTCATGTTGGGTTTGAAAAAACCGTTCCCGACTACTAAAAACGCTAAACCTAAATACATGAAGAAAGGCGTTTCAATAGCCATAGAAGCATGACCCAAGGTCATGGCTAATGCGCCAATAATTACCGCCCAACGATAACCCATCACTCTGTCGGCCAAGTAACCACCCAAAATAGGAGTAAGGTAAACTAAGGAAGTGTATGTTCCGTAAAGTGCTAATGCATGTTCTCTAGGCCATCCCCAACCTTCGTCCATCAAGGACGAAGTAAGGAATAAAACCAATAAAGCACGCATACCGTAGTAGGAAAAACGCTCCCACATTTCGGTAAAAAACAATACAAATAACCCGGACGGATGTCCTAAAACTAATTTCTGGTTCGTGTCTGAACCTCCAAAGCGAAGCGTATTCATAATTAAATATCTTAAGCAGTAAACTCAGGTTCTATAACCTCGTGTGCATCATGATGAAATTCTTTTTCATTGTCTTCAGCACCATGAGTAAGTGCTTTTAATTTCTTTTTAAAAGCAATAAGAATTAATCCGAATAAAGTACAAAAAATTGCAATTCCAGTAAAAATTTCAAATTCGCCAGCACTTTGTGAAGCCTCACCAACTAGTCCTGCAAGTTTATTTCCAAAACCTGTTGCAGCAAAATAAGTACCCATCATGATTGACGCATATTTAGCAGGTGCTAGTTTTGTAATAAATGATAAAGCGACAGGAGATGCACATAGTTCTCCAATGGTATGAAATAAGTATGCTAGCACCAACCAAATCATGGCAGCTTTTCCGTCGTCGGCCAAACCTGTTTCAACTGAAGCCCAAGTCATGAACAAGAATCCCATACCCATAATAATGGTACCTATGGCCATTTTAACCAAAGACGATGATTCTTTTCCTTTTAATTTTCTTAAAGCCCAGTATCCAGCAACAGCAGTTCCAAAAATCATAATGAAAAAGGCATTTACTGATTGAAATACAGAAGCTGGAATTTCAAAACCAAAAATGACACGATCAATTTTTTCTAATGTGTAAATGTTCATTAATCCACCTGCTTGTTCAAACGCACCCCAGAAAACAATAATAATTAAGAATGAAAGTAACAAGACGATTACTCTATCTTTTTCAATTTTAGTTAAAGGCTTTTTCATCAATTCAGCATTGGCACTATTGCTTTTACTGCCAATAAAATCGCCAATACCAACTAGATACTTTTGACCCCAAATAAATACAATTTGACCTAATAGCATACCTATACCTGCTAATCCAAACCCGTAATGCCATCCAATAGTTTCTCCAACATAACCGACAGTTATTGCAGATAAAAATGCACCAACGTTGATGCCAATATAAAAAATTGTAAAACCTTTATCTCTCCTAATGTCTCCTTCTTTATAAAGGCCACCTACCATGGTAGAAATGTTAGGTTTTAAACCACCAACACCTGCTATAATTAGTCCAAGACCTGCAAAAAAGGCCCACTCGTGTTGTATGGCAAGAATACCATGTCCTAAACAAAGTAATAATCCACCGAGCATTACCGTTTTCTTTTGTCCTAAAAATTTATCGGCCAAATATCCGCCAGGAATAGAAGCAACATACACTAACATGGTATAAGTTCCATAAAGCGCTAAAGCATCTCCGTTACTCCAACCCATGCCAGGATTGTCGCCCGTAGCTTCCGATATGATATACAAAGTTAATATGGCTCGCATTCCGTAATATGAAAAACGTTCCCACATTTCTGTGAAAAATAAAATCATTAAGCCTACAGGATGTCCAAAAAGTTCTCTTTTATGTGCTGGTATAGTTTCCATAGATAGTTATTAGGTATTGATTATTATAAATTTTGTTTTAAAAAATTTGTCATTTTGGTAAACAAGTGTAAACGGGTTGTTCCGCCATAAATACCGTGGTTTTTGTCAGGGTATATAAACAAGTCAAATTGTTTGTTAGCCTTTACCAATGCATTCACCATTTCCATGGTGTTTTGGTAATGCACATTGTCATCGGCAGATCCATGTACTAATAAGTATGCTCCTTTAAGTTTGTCAACATGGTTGATAGGGGAGTTGTCGTCGTAGTTATCTCCGTTTTCTTGAGGAGTACGCATAAATCGCTCGGTGTAAATGTTGTCGTAATATCTCCAGTTGGTCACAGGAGCAACAGCAATACCTGCCTTAAACACATCTGCTCCTTTGGTCATACAAAGGCTAGACATGTAACCTCCATAACTCCAACCTTGCACACCTATTCTGTTTTTGTCAACATAAGGAAGGTTTCCTAAATAAACACCGGTAGCAATTTGATCTTCGGTTTCGTATTTACCCAATTGCAAATAGGTGCATTTTTTGAACTCACTACCACGGTAACCCGTTCCTCTACCATCAACACAAACAACAATGTATCCTTCTTGTGCCAACAATTGGTGCCACAAAAAGTTTGAGCTTCCCCAACTATCATTTACTTGGTTGATACCTGGTCCATTGTACATGGTCATAAAAACAGGGTATTCTTTGTTTTCGTTGAAGTTAGCTGGTTTTATCATCCAACCATTGAGGTTGATGCCCGCAGCGGTATTGAAGTTGAAAAACTCTTTTTTGCCAAAATTGTACTTGGCAATAGTTTCCTTCAGTTTCTTGTTGTCTTTTAAGGTTTTTATTTTCTTTCCTGTGTAATCGTGAAGAGAGATGTTATAAGGTGTGTTAGCATCGGAATGGAAATTAATGAAGTATTTAAAACTGCTAGAGAAGTTGGCGTCGTTTGTTCCTTTTTTAGGAGTCAAATTCTTTTTACCTCTGCCATTGAGTCCAATTGAAAAAACATGACGCTCCATCGCGTTTGCTTCTGCTGCTCTGTAATACACTAATTTTTTCTTCTGGTCAATTCCTTTAATGCTTGTCACATCGTATTTTCCTTTGGTCAGTTGACGAACAATCTCACCTTTCATGTTGTACAGGTAAATGTGGTTGAACCCACTTCTTTCACTGGTGTTTACAAAGTATTTTCCGTCATTTAAAAACTGAACATCGTCGTTTATTTCCAAATATGTTTCAGAACGTTCTTCATAGATCACTTCACTTGTTAATTCTTGAATCTTAGGATTGAATTTTGCCGCTAAGTATTCTACGTGGTTTTGCAATCTGTTGAGACGTAAAATAGCCAACACATTATCGTTGGCTGTCCAAGTTATGCGAGGTATATAAATATTTGTTTCATCTCCGATAGGACAATCATAAGTTTTTCTAGCAACAACATCGTACATGTGTATGCTTACTATTGAATTGTCTTCACCTGCTTTAGGATATTTGAAAGTGTATTGGTCAGGGTATAAACCACCGTAAGTAGCCATTTGAAATTGCTTTACCTTGCTTTCGTCAAATTTGTAAAAAGCAATTTTAGTTCCTTTAGGACTCCAGTAAAAACCTTTGTCAAAACCAAATTCTTCTTCGTACACCCAGTCAGTTCCACCATTGATGATGTTGTTGTTGCTACCATCACTGGTAATTTGAACTTCTTCGGCAGTGGCTATGTCAACCACAAAAAGGTTGTTTTCTCTGACAAAAGCAATCAAGTTTCCGTTGGGAGAAAATTCTGCCAAACGTTGTTTCCCTTTCGAAAAATCGCTAAGTGGTTTCAATAATTTGGTACTTAAATCGTACACAAAATAATTGGCTTGGCTCGAGTGACGATATATTCCTTCAACAGCAGAAGAAATAAGCAACTTTTTTTCATCAGCACTAAACTGGTAGCCACTAATTTGTACTTTCTCGTCTTGAAACATTAAGTCTGCTGAAGAAAGGACGGTACTTAATTTTTTGCTAGAACGATAATCGTACTTGTTGATAATCATATTACCTTCTTCGAAATCCAAGGAAGTGTAGTGAATACCATTCTTCATGGAGTTTATCCCAGAAACATAACTAGCTGAAAATTCGCCAGAATACCATATTTTTTCATTGGTCAATTTTTCTTGAGCCGAAATATTTCCAGTGAACATGGAAAGAATTAGTCCTAAAACTAAGGTCTTTTTAATCATTTGTGCGTAAATCATTGGTTAATAAAACTGCCTGTAAGTCAATAATCACGGGCTTTTACGTGCAAAATGTTTCTTTTTTGCCGCCACAATTTAAGAAAATAGTTTGCAATTAGTCCAATCATAGCTGACTATCGTACAAAAGGTTATCTACAAGTACTAGTGGATAAAATTTTTACGATGATGTAGCGTTTGGAAATAAATTTGATTACTTAGATTGCATCTTATTATTGATAGCTATGAGAAAATTATTAGGCTTATTATTACTGCTAGTGACTGTTAACGCTGTAAATGCGCAGCATGGTGGACAACATCATATTTGGAATGGCTTGCTGCAAAAGCACGTTAATGACAAGGGGGAAGTGAATTATGCAGGGTTTCTGGCCGATTCTGAGTCTTTGGACAGATATTGTTATTCGTTGGGAGCTAATCCGCCTCAAATTGGTTGGTCAGCTAACGAGCAAAAAGCATATTGGTTAAACGTGTACAATGCTTTTACAGTGAAGTTAATTTTGGAATACTACCCAATAACAAGCATCAAAAAAATCACCAATCCTTGGGACGATAATAATGTGATTTTAGGAGCTGATACCATGTCACTCAATGATGTGGAACATAAAATGTTATTACCGAAATTCAACGATCCACGCATACACGTGGGTATCAATTGTGCCTCGGTGAGTTGCCCTAAGCTTTATAACAGAGCCTTTACTGTAAGCAATGTTGATCAAGTGTTGACACAATTGATGAAAGAATTTTTAGCCGACAAATCGAAAAACGAATTGTTTAAAAATGAAATGAGGCTTTCAATGATTTTTAATTGGTTTGAAGGTGATTTTACCAAAGACGGAACACTGGTTGATTTCATGAATGCTTATTCTACTATGAAAGTAAGTAAAAGTGCTTTCATTAGTTACATGGAATACAACTGGAATCTGAATGAGTAATACACTTATTGTGTTTGCTAAAACTCCTGAATGGGGAAAAGTTAAAACGCGCTTAGCAGCAACTATTGGAAACGATAAAGCATTGGAAGCCTATCATTTGCTATTGAAACACACAGAAGCTGTGATTGCCGAATCGGGCATACCACTTTCGGTTTATTTCACTTCTAAGGATGATAAACAAGCCTATTTTAGTTCAAAGCAAATAAAAAAACACATTCAAATAGCTGGGGATTTAGGCGATAAAATGAAACATGCGTTTCAAGAGCAATTTGACGCTGGTCACAACAAAGTGGTTGTCATCGGCACGGATTGTTATGAATTGAAAGCTACTCACATACTGCAAGCTTTTGAAGAGTTGGAAAACCATGATGTATTATTAGGCCCTGCCAACGATGGTGGTTATTATTTGCTAGGATGTAATAAATTTGTAGCGTCCTTGTTTGAAAACATTCCTTGGAGCACTGATACGGTAATGCAAGATACAATAGCGGTTATCGAAGAAAAATCATTGACATACACATTACTCGAGACCCTTGTTGATGTGGATATAGAAGAAGAATTAGGCAATTTAAAAACATTACTTTTTTAATAAAACATGATTAATCAAATAAAAGAAACGGTTGCTTTTTTGAATAAAGCAGGATTTGAAAAACCAAGTGTAGGAATAGTATTAGGCACTGGACTTGGTAAGTTGGTGAATGAAATAAACATTATTACTGAAATTGCATACAGCGAAATCCCACATTTCCCTATTGCTACGGTAGAGTCGCATAGTGGTCGTTTGATATATGGAGAGTTGAATGGCAAAAAAGTAATAGCCATGTCAGGTAGGTTTCATTTTTATGAAGGTTACAGCATGCAACAAATTACGTTCCCTATCAGAGTAATGAAGTTTTTGGGTGTAACACATTTGGTTTTATCTAATGCTGCCGGAGCCATCAATTTAAATTTCTCTAAAGGAAGCTTAATGTTGATAGACGATCATATTAACCTGTTGCCAGGAAACCCATTAATTGGGAAGAACGACAATGAATTGGGAAGTCGTTTCCCAGACATGAGTGCTCCTTACGACAAAACTATGAACGGCTTATTGAAAACCATAGCACAAGAAGAAAACATCACCTTACACGAAGGAGTTTATGTAGCTGTTTCTGGGCCAAATCTTGAAACGAGAGCAGAATATAGATATCTAAAGACCATAGGCGCAGACGTAGTAGGCATGAGTACAGTACCCGAAGTGATTGTTGCTAATCACATGGGCTTGCCCTGTTCAGCTATTTCAGTGTTAACTGACGAATGTGACCCTGACAACCTTCACCCAGTAGACATAGCAGACATCATTGCTATAGCTGCAAAAGCAGAGGATAAACTTATTGTATTGATTAAGAAAATGATGTTAAAAATCTAAATATTATTTTTAGTATAATATTACATTTGATGATAAATTATCAATATTTAATAAAGCACTTTTGGCAATAGTTAGAAAACAATCCATTCAAGGTTCCATAATTTCAGCCGCAGGAGTACTTATTGGATTTGTATCTTCGGCTTTACTACTACCTGCCTTTTTGGCGGAGGAGGAGATAGGATTAGTGCGCACCCTCATATCATATGCCACTTTGTTTTCTATTCTTGCAGGGTTAGGTTTTTCTCAAGTAACATATCGATTATTTCCTTCCTTCAAAAACGATAAAAATGGACACAATGGTTTTTTAACCCTTGGGTTGATATTTGTTGCTGTAGGGGGGCTTATTTTCTATTTTGTAAGTATCGGTTTGCAGCCATACATTGTCGGAGAAAATAACTCCTTGCCATTTGAAGAATATTATCATTTAATTACACCTGTTGGGGTATTTTTATTAATATTTATGGTGCTAGATAATTATTTAGTGATGCAATACAAAGCCGTAATAGGAATATTGTTGAAAGAATTACTACTACGTATACTTATCTTAGTTTTCATATTACTGTATGGGTATCATTATTTATCGTTTCATCAGTTTGCTAATTCATATGTTCTATCATTTTGCATCCCAACTATATTCCTTCTCTTTTGGTTGTTGTTTCGTAAAAACATTCAGTTCAAATTAACGCGAATACAGATACCTCAAAAAACAAAAAAAGAAATATTCAAAGTAGCTTCTTATGGTTTTTTTGCTGGAGGGATACATGTTTTACTGAGAGAGATTGATGTTGTAATGATTAAGCAACTCCTAGGTTTTAAAGAAACTGGGGTTTATACAGTTCTTTTTCCATTTGCCATATTAATAAGTATACCCGCACGATCGGTTATACGTATTGCTACTGGTGTGATTTCTGAAGCTTGGAAGGTTAATGATCTGACATTAATAAGTAACATTTATAGGAAGAGTAGTAACACTTTGTTGGTGATTTCTGTTTTTTTGTTTTTAGGGATTTGGCTCAATATTGACGATGTGTTAACATTAATTAAAAATGGAGATTTATACAGCCATGAAAAATATGTTGTTTTTTTTGTAGGACTTGCACAGGTGGTTGATATGGGTACAGGTGTCAATGCTACTATCATAGCAACATCCAAGTATTATGCCTACAACACTTTTTTCATTATCATATTATTAACACTAATCATAACTACCAATTTAGTACTTATTCCAATGTATGGAGTCACAGGTGCAGCTATTGGTACTTGCATTAGCATGATTGTCTATAATTCTTTGCGATTTGTGTTTTTATATGTCAAATTCAAATTGACACCTTTTAACCGAAACACTATAATCATTATTAGCATAGGCGCAGTCGTGTATTTCATCGTGAGTAATTTGACATTTTCTACTCAACCATTAATCAATATTTTAGGCATAGGGTCAAGTATTACTATTTTGTATGGATTGCTTATTTATTTTCTAAAGGTATCACACGATATTAATCAGCGTATTGACGTATATTGGCTCAAAGCAAAAAAAATTTTAAAATTATGAGAAAGCTTATTTTAATTCTTGTCACTGTATTCATAGGGCAATCTTTGATGGCTCAAACAGCAGAACAACAAATCAGGAAAATCTTTGATGAGGCTTTAACTAAAGGGGAGAGCTACGAAAACTTACGAGTGCTTTGCAAAGAAGTAGGTGCTCGATTAAGTGGATCTTTAGCAGCCGACCAGGCTGTCTATTGGGGAGAAAATGTAATGGAAGGACTAGGTCTTGATTCTATTTGGTTGCAAGAAGTGATGGTGCCAAAATGGAAAAGAGGAAATATTGAAAAAGCGATAACCAATAAAGGTGAAAAATTGAGCATAACTGCTTTAGGCGGTTCAATAGGAACACCGACTGGAGGTATTTCTGGTGATTTGATAGAAGTGAAAAGTTTTGAAGAACTAAACCGATTAGGGAAAGAAGCTATAGCAGGAAAAATAGTGTTCTTTAACAGACCCATGGAAGCCAAGCACATCAGCACTTTTGCAGCTTATGGCGGCTGTGTTAACCAAAGAGGTTCAGGCGCATCGGAAGCTTCCAAGCTAGGTGCTATTGCAGTCATTGTTCGTTCAATGAATCTACGTGAAGATGATTTTCCACATACAGGAGGATTAAGATACCAAGAAGGAGTTAATAAAATACCTGGCGTTGCTGTTTCTACGCTAGATGCAAACAAGCTTGCAAGAGAATTACAGGAAGGGAAAAAAGTATCTGTCGAACTGACGTTAAATTGTCAGCAATTGGCCGATGTAAAAAGCTTTAACGTGATTGGCGAATTGAGAGGTTCAGTAAACCCAAATCAAATTATTACCGTTGGTGGACACCTCGATTCTTGGGATATTGGAGAAGGCGCACATGACGACGGTGCTGGCGTTGTGCAAAGCATGGAAGTGTTGAGAATATTGAAAGCAATTGGGTATAAGCCAAAAAACACAATCAGAGCTGTTTTGTTCATGAATGAAGAAAATGGCAATAGAGGCGGTGAAAAATATGCAGCGGAAGCGACTTTAAAAAAAGAACAACACCTTGCCGCAGTAGAGTCGGACAGAGGAGGTTTTTCACCAAGAGCTTTTAGTATGATGGGCAATGGTTATGACGCTGTCAATAAATGGATCCCACTCTTTAAGCCGTATGGTGTTTATGAAATATTAAAAGGTTTTGCAGGGGTAGATATTGGACCGCTCAAAAAGTCTTTTGACGACATCGTACTTATTGGCTTAGTGCCAGACAGCCAACGTTATTTCGACTACCATCATTCTGCAGACGATGTGTTTGAGAATGTAAACAAACGGGAATTGGAATTAGGTGGTGCTGCTATGACTACTCTTATCTATTTAATTGACGATCAGGGTTTAGCCAATTAATCATGCCTACATATGAATAAATGGCCAGCACAGTAACATGATTAACTGGCATAGCTTAATGAATAATTGATATCGTCTTATTTGCGCAGGATACTTGAAAATTAGCATGGCGGAAACGGTCCATATCACACTCCATGTTATTAATAAAACAGCCAACCACAGTGACTGTTCTTGAGCTACAAGAAACAGATAAATTCCTATTGGTAATGCAATTACCAGGTTTAGCAAAAAGGTAAACTTATTGCCAAACCTAATGGGAATGGTTGTGCGTTTTAATTCTAGGTCTTCCTCCACATCTTCCACATCTTTCATCCATTCTCTATTCAAGGTGGTTAAAAATGACAAGAAAGCCAAGACTAGTAAGGTTGAAAAATCAACGTTGTTTACAGTAAAAATGAGAATTAAAGCCAAACCAATAATGGTCCAAGCAGAAAGTAATGCAACAGCTATATTCCCTAATAAACCTCTATTTTTCAGGTGAGTACTGTAAAAGAATAGCATAAAAGAAGCTAAAATACCAGAACTCAAAAACAGCCATTGTTGCGTGATGATACTCAGGATAGTTAAGCAAATAGCTCCTCCCAAAAACCAAGGAGATGAAGATAAAGAAAGGGGTTGATGTTTATTATCGTCTTTGAAATTTTGGAGATAACCACCAGTTGCTATTATGGCAATACCTAGCGCCCATAACACTACGGGTGTTGAAATATGTTGGATAAACCCAAAGGATAACCAACAAGGAATGAGTAATAAAAATAACCCGTTGATAGGTCTAAAAATCGATATCCAAGCAGGCTTAGACACTAGTGACAGACGTTGCGAGATGATCCATCCATTTGCCATGTACTTTTAAGGTTTGCTCCACCACATCTCTAACACATCCTTCACCGCCTTTTATGGGAGAAACATATGCGCTTACCGATTTTATTTCTGGCACAGCATCTACTGGGCAGCAAGGCAATCCAACTAATTGCATGACTTCATAATCAGGAATATCATCGCCCATGTAGATCACTTGTTCTGGTTTTATTTTATTGTTTTCTAAGTAGGATAGGAGCACCTCTTTTTTGTTGCTCACACCTAAATGAATGTCTATAACACCCAATCCTTCAAACCTTTTTTTCACTGCATTTGCTCTACCACCAGTGATTATACAAACGTTAAATCCTTTTTTTATAGCCAACTGAATTGCATACCCGTCTCTTACCGACATAGTTCTCACCATTTCCCCGTCAGGCATCAATAATACACTACTATTGGTAAAAACACCATCAACATCAAAAATAAAGGTGTTAATATTTGGAAGCAATTCTTTATAAGAGGCCATGTTGTGATTTTATGAGGTTTGAAATTATTTGATATAAAGGCAATAATTCTTCTTGATTTTCAAGTAATGATTCATGTTTTTGTAAAACCTTATTGTCGCCACGAATAGCTGGGCCTGTTTGTGCCTTTTTAGGACCTAAAGCAATGGCTTTTTCAGCAGTTTCAGTTATCAAGTTATGCAATAATTCAAAAGGTATGTTTTCTTTTTCTAAATAAGCTTGAGCAGTGCTCATCATATAATTAGAGAAGTTACAAGCAAAAACAGCTGCTAAATGTAATTTTAAGCGTTGTGCAGAATTCATGTAAACCACATTACTGCTGAGAGAAGTAGCGATACTATTGAGAATGATTTTATCTGCCTCGACTGCGGTTTCTATTAAAATAGGAATATGATCGAAATTAACTTCCTTGCCCAAACTCATGGTTTGTAAAGGATAAAGTACACCTGTTCTTTGACTCTGTAGCACTTCGATATCAGTCGATCCACTGCAATGTACAACTAAAGTGTTGCTTTTTATCTGTGCGCTTATATCCTCTATGGCCTTGTCTGAAACAGCCAGGATAAGCACGTCAACAGAGCATAGTTCTAATTGCGATATTGGCTGATAATCACATTCAATTGATTGAGCCAGTAATTTTCCTTTTCCGGAAGAGCGAGCATAAATAGTTTTTACCATTAAGCTTTTAGCATACAATGCCTTGGCAAAATGTGTGGCTGCATTACCTGCACCAACGATACCTATGCTACCTGAAAAGCTCAAACATTAGAAATTTGGAGTATAAAGATAAGAACTATAAAAATCATCGATCTCTTTTACTGCTTCTTCAGCAGTATCAACCAGTTTGATGAGATCAAGGTCTTTTTCACTGATGTTTTCATGCTCTTTGAGTACGGTTTGTTTGATCCAATCCAACAAGCCTGTCCAGTATGACTTGTCTACCAAAATAATAGGGAATTTGGCTATTTTCTCTGTTTGAATTAAGGTGATTGCTTCAAACAATTCATCGAACGTTCCAAAACCACCAGGAAGTACAATAAACCCTTGTGAATACTTAATGAACATTACTTTTCTAACGAAAAAATAATCAAAGTTGATCAGTTTATCTAAGTCTATGTAATCATTTGGTTTTTGTTCAAAAGGCAAATCAATGTTCAGCCCTACAGAAACTCCGTTGCCTGCTTTGGCACCTTTGTTGGCAGCTTCCATAATTCCAGGGCCACCGCCAGTAATTACGCCATAGCCACTTTGTGTGAGCAAGTAAGCTGTTTTTTCTGCTAAATGATAACTCTTATGATCGGGTTTGGTGCGTGCAGAACCAAAAATAGAAACACAAGGTTTTATGCTAGCAAGTGTTTCATAACCGGTTACAAATTCGGCCATGATTTTGAAGATAGACCAACTGTTGGAGGTTGCGGTCTCGATCCACGTTTTTTCTCTAAATGCTTTTTTTATTCGCTCTTCGTTTTTTCTTTCTTGCTCTGTCATAAAAAGTCTGTTAATTAGTTTTACTGGCTAATTCATTCTTTAGGAAAGGTGCAGTAAATCCTTTGTTTTGACTTACAATTTCTTCCGGTGTCCCTATGGAAACTACTTCGCCGCCGCCAGAACCACCTTCTGGTCCAATATCTATAACGTAGTCAGCTACTTTTATGATATCCATATTATGTTCAATAATCACTACTGAGTTACCTGAATCTACTAATTTGTTGATTACCCCAACCAATAAGTTGATGTCTTCAAAGTGCAAACCAGTTGTAGGTTCATCCAAAATGTAAAACGTATTTCCAGTATCCTTTTTCGAAAGTTCGGAAGCTAGCTTTACACGTTGCGCTTCACCACCCGACAAGGTAGTAGATTGTTGGCCAAGGGTTATGTATCCAAGTCCAACCTCACTCAATGTGATTAATTTTCTATAAATTTTTGGATGTGCTTCGAAGAACACCACTGCTTCTTCGATAGTCATCGCCAAAATATCGGCAATCGACTTTGATTTATATCTTATCTCAATCGTTTCTCTGTTGAATCTTCTGCCATTGCATTCCTCGCACAACACGTAAACGTCGGGCATAAAATTCATTTCAATGGTTTTTAAACCAGCACCTTGACATGCTTCACAGCGGCCCCCCTTAGTGTTGAAAGAAAAACGACCTGGTTTATAACCACGTATCTTAGCTTCTACCGTTTGAGCATACAAAGACCTAATGTCAGTCAATACCCCTGTGTATGTTGCCGGGTTACTCCTTGGTGTTCTACCAATAGGAGACTGATCTATTTCAATAACTTTATCGAGGTGTTTTAAACCATCTATGCTTTTATAAGACAACGGTATTTTGCTGCTCTTGTAAAAATATTGGCTAAGAATAGGGTACAAGGTCTGGTTAATTAGGGAAGACTTTCCACTACCCGAAACACCGGTTACACAAATTAGTTTTCCAAGAGGAAATTCTACATCTACATTTTTTAAATTGTGACCAGTACACCCCTTAATGGAAAGTGTATGACCATTTCCTGCTCTTCTAACATCGGGTACCTTAATTTCTTGAACTCCTGTTAGGTAATTAGCCGTTGTTGATTTGCTTGAGATAAGTTCGGAAGGCTTGCCTTGTGTGATGATTTCACCACCATGCATTCCAGCTCCAGGACCAATGTCTAGCACATAATCAGCTGCTAGTATCATGTCTTTGTCATGTTCTACTACCAACACTGAATTACCAATATCTCTTAGTTGTTGCAGCGATTTTATCAATCGTTCGTTATCTCTTTGATGTAATCCAATACTTGGTTCATCTAAGATGTACAAAACACCCACCAATTGAGATCCAATTTGCGTAGCAAGTCTAATGCGTTGTGCTTCACCACCCGATAGTGTTTTGGCGCTACGGTTGAGTGTTAGGTAGTTTAAACCTACATCGAGTAAGAAATTCAATCGGGCTTTTATCTCCTTCAACAATTCACCTGCAATCAGGAGTTGTCTTTCCGATAAGCGCGTTTCTATGTTGTCCAATAAGCTATGTAACTCTATCAGGTCTAAGGATGCAAAATCTGCTATGCTTTTATCGTCAATCTTAAAATGTAACGAAGCCTGGTTTAGTCTAGCACCTTTGCATGTCTCACACAATTCTGTGGCCATAAATCCTGTTGCCCAGCGTTGAAAAGCTTTAGAAGGATTTTCTTCTGTTTGTCTTTCAATAAAATTGAGCAATCCTTCAAACTTGATGCTGTAGTCGTTTAATCCTACAGAACTTTGAACTTCAAATGATTGGCTACTTCCTTCAAGAATTACACGTTTTAACTCTTCTGGAAATTCTTTAAAGGGTGTTTTTAACGTACACTCGTATTTTTTGGCAATGGCTTCCAACTGTTTGAAAACCCAATTATTTTTATATTCTCCAAGCGGAGTCAAAGCTCCACGATAGATGCTTAATTCATCGTCGGGAACAATCTTTTTTAAATCAATCTTGTTGACAGTACCAATACCATTACAAGACTTACATGCACCATAAGGCGAGTTGAACGAAAACATGTTAGGTGCAGGCTCGTCATAACTAATTCCACTAGTGGGACACATCAAATTTCTGGAGAAGTGCTTTGCTTCGTTGGTTTCAGTGTCTAAAATCATCAGAACACCTTTGCCATGTTTTAGGGCTGTTTTTATCGATTGTTTTACACGATCTGTTTTGCCAGCATCAATCATCAAACGGTCAATCACAATTTCTACATCGTGTGTTTTGTATCGATCTAGTTTGTATCGGTCTGTTAAGTCAACAATATCGCCATCTATTCTGGCGCGAATAAATCCCATTTTCAGGATTTGCTCAAACAATTCTCGATAATGGCCTTTTCTTCCTTTAACCACAGGAGAAAGCATCATGATTTTTTTACCATGATATTTTTCAGTAACTAGATCAATGATTTGATCTTCGCTGTACTGAATCATTTTTTCACCTGTCACATAGGAAACTGCTTCACCAGCGCGAGCAAATAACAATCGTAGGAAATCATAGATTTCTGTAATCGTACCAACAGTAGATCGAGGGTTTTTGCTTATTGTCTTTTGCTCAATAGCAATCACAGGGCTTAATCCCGTAATTTGATCTACATCGGGTCTTTCCATGCTGCCAAGAAATTGGCGGGCATAAGCCGAAAAGGTTTCAATGTACCTTCTTTGCCCTTCGGCATAGATAGTGTCAAATGCTAATGACGATTTTCCACTACCACTTAAACCTGTAATGACTACAAGTTGATCGCGGGGTATTGATACGTCAATGTTTTTTAAATTGTGAACACGAGCGCCATGAATTTCGATGGTTTCACTCTGGTCTAACAGGATGTCTTCAGCCATTAACGCTTAATTATCGCGGGTGTCAAGTATGTAAATACGTTCAAAATCGAACTCTCCTTTTTTGAATGGCTCTAAGCTTATTTCTGACTCAATAGGCAACTCAATATCGTATGTTTTAAGACGCTTATTAGTCAAATTTGAATCTCTCAACCAAGGATTTAATGTTTTTAGGATTTTGTAATTCACCCCAAATTCTTGCGCAAACAATCCCCAATCACTAACACTACTATCTACTTGCACTGTGTAAGTTTTGTAAGTAGGATAGAGGTCTTTTGTGCGAATGTGGAAACCATAATCTTCAGAATTAGTCAACAAAACTTTTAAGGCAAGAATACGGTACACGTATCTTCCTGTCTCATCATTAAGCAATAAATCAAAATAATTATTGACGTGCTGTCTACGCATTTGTCTTTCTAAGCCGTTTTGCCCCATGTTGTAAGCCGCAGCAACCAAGGGCCAAGAACCATATTTTCGATAGTTATCAATTAAGTATTCACATGCAGCTTCCGTGGCTCGTTTTACAGAATAACGCTCATCTACTTCGTCATTTATTTCTAATCCATAATCTGTAGCCGTTCCTTTCAAAAACTGCCAAAAACCAGTAGCCCCAGCTGGTGAAACTACATTTTCGAAGCCACTTTCAATTAAGGCTAAGTATTTAAAATCATCAGGTATTCCTTTGCTTTTTAGAATGGGTTCTATGACAGGAAACCATCTATGAGCACGTTTGTGCAATAAAATAGCATTGGACTGCCAATAGGTGTTTACCAGTAATTCTCTGTCTAGTTTTTCGCGAACGTCAATTAAGTTTAATGGTACTTGCTCATCAGCAAACGAAACTCTGTTTGGGGTAGATAGTGAATAGATCCTATAATTATCGTTAAATCTTTGTTGGTGTAGTGTATCTTCTCCTGCATCATTGCTTGCGCTAATGAAAAAAATGGCCGATATACTAACGCCAATAATTAATCCTAAGGAAATGGGTATCCACTGTTTTTTACTTTTCTTCATATTCAGTCTTCTCTATTCGGTGTAAAGGTAAAAAATTGGGGGCTAATGCTATTGAAACTAACGAAAAGCAGTGAAATAAGTTTTAAAAAGGAGAATTAAATGTTTGGAATGATTTTCCAAGGGTATCTTTTTGGCTTAAAACAGGGTTTTCTATCATCCAATCGATGTTTAAAACGGGGTCATTCCAAGCAATACAATCTTCTGAACTTGGTTCGTAATAATTACTGCATTTGTATGAAAAAATGGTATTGTCTTCTAAGGTTACAAATCCATGCGCAAAACCAGCAGGAACAATAAATTGTAATTTGTTTTGTTCTGAAATCTCACAAACATAATGTTGTCCATAGGTAGGAGAGTCTTTACGTATGTCAAGGGCAACATCTAGGACGCGCCCTTTGATAACACTCACCAACTTGTCTTGTGCAAAGGGTGGTGCTTGAAAATGTAATCCTCTCAACACTCCTTTTTGTGACATGGATTGATTGTCTTGCACAAAATGAATATCCAGCCCAGTCTTGTCATTAAACTTTTGCTGATTAAACGATTCGAAAAAATACCCCCTGTCGTCTTCAAAAACGGTAGGTTTAATAATTAGTAAGTCTTTTATGCCTGTTTCTGTAATATTCATTTGTTAATCTTTGCGGTATTTTTTCTTCAAGTCTTTTGCCAACGGAATATTTATTAAATATTCTATTTCTGGAAACAACATTTCAGCCCATGCTTGGTGCCCGTAAGAAGAAGGGAAAACCCCATTCTTAGCCAATAATGCCTCATTCTTTCCTAACTGATCTGATTGCCCAAAGATATCGAAAACCTTGATGTTTTGTTCTTTTGCTAATTGAATAATGATGTTATTAAAATCAATAATTTTTTGTCGTGCATCAAAACCTCTTGTCAATTGCCTGCCCATTGGAGTTGCTGTAAAATCGGGAATGGTAATAAGTAACAAACTGTTATGAGAAGCGACTTGTGCTAGCGTTAAGGTTAACAATTTACTGTAATCACTTTTAAACTCTTCCGAGCTCATTTCGTGCATGGCTTCGGTAGATCCAAGCATGATGGTGATAATGTTTGCTTGTTGTGCTTCAATATCTCCTATGTGAAATCGAATAGCATCTTTAACAGTGTAAGCCGAGTCAGCTAGGTTGCCGACCATTTTAAACTTGATATTTTGTTTTTCAAATTCTTGAACAATCAGGTTAGTCCATCGTTGTTCTTTTTCTACCCCAATGCCTTTGGTGTATCCATCACCAATAGCCAAAAAGGTATAACTTGGTTTTTTAGCCACGAACGAAAGGCTTAAAAAGGTGAAAATCACAAAAGAAATGATGCGCATAAAGTCAATTTTGGTTAGCTAAAATAGAATGTTGTAGTCTTACATACAAGACTAATGCCAAACAGGATTTAAAGTTTTATTTTTGCACCATGCAAAACAAGCGTGTTTTTCAATTAGAGATTGAAAAAGAAGACATAGAAAAACTAGCACTGGGCGGGTATAACGGAGATATTGAGCTAATCGATACCCCTGCTTTATTGACCCAAGTGTTACCTGAAATATTATCAGAAAAAGTCATTGGTTTTGATACAGAAACCAAACCATCCTTCAAAAAAGGAGTAATTCATCAAGTTAGCTTGCTGCAAATTGCTACGGCCAACAAGGTATTTGTTATCCGTTTAAATAAAGTAGGCTTACCCAGTGAACTAAAAAAAATGTTCAAGGCTCATGATGTCATAAAAATTGGCATTGCGTGTATGGACGACATGAAAGACCTCAATAAATTAAACGAAAGTTTCGTTTCGCACAACATTATTGATTTAAACAGAGAATGCCCTAAAGTTGGTTTTAGAAGCATAGGTGCTAAAAAACTAACCGCATTAGTACTAGGAGTAAAAATTAGCAAACGTCAACAAACAAGTAATTGGGAAGCGCAACAATTGTCGGAAGCACAATTGAACTATGCAGCAACCGATGCATGGATTTGCAGAGAAATATACTTACAATTAATCCAAAACGGATATAAGCTTCAAACAACACTACGATGAAAACATTTGAAGACTTAAAAATTACGCGACAATACCTAAATGCGTTAGAGGAACTAGGTTTTACAACACCTACACCTATTCAACATAAAGTAATTCCTTTGGCTAAGTCTGGGAATGATATTATTGGTATTGCGCAAACAGGTACTGGAAAAACAGCTGCTTTTTTATTGCCTATTCTCGATAAACTAAAATGTGCTGAAGGTGATTCTCCTAGAGCCATCATCATGGTTCCATCGCGAGAATTGGTGATGCAGGTGGTAGACCATGCTAAAAAAATGGCGAAGTACACCGATTTTAGAATTATGGGTGTGTTTGGTGGAAAAGGCGGGTTGCAAAACCAACGAGAAGAGCTGGCACAAGGGGTCGATATCGTAATAGGTACACCGGGTCGATTTATGGAGCTTTATTTTGAGCGCGCTTTGGTGCTCAAAAAAGTGAAAATAATGGTGATTGATGAAGCCGATCGTATGATGGATATGGGGTTTATCAATCAAATCCGATCGATACTAGAAGTAGTGCCTGTTAAGCGCCAAAACATGTTGTTTAGTGCTACTTTTTCTGACTATGTTGAGCGTTTGACACATGAATTTCTTGAATTCCCAACAAGAATAGAAATAGCACCACAAGCAACACCTATCGATTTGGTTACACAGCGTGTTTTCAGGTTACCCAATATTAAGTCTAAAATATATTTGCTTGAATATCTTTTGAAAAATGAGCAAATAGATAAGGTGATGGTTTTTTGCAGAACCAAACTGAATGCCGAAACGATCTCTAAATATTTTGGTCGTAGAATGGAAGGCGATGTGCGTGTACTTCACGGCAATAAAGGACAGAATTTCAGGCAGAATGCTATGGAAGCCTTCAGAAATGAAGAGATTCGTATGTTGGTGGCTACCGATGTGATTTCAAGAGGGATTGATATTCCAGAGGTAACACACGTTATCAATTTTGATGTACCCATTATTCCAGAAGATTATGTGCACAGAATTGGGAGAACAGGTAGGGCTGGTAAAACGGGAATTGCTATCACGTTTGCTTCTAATCCTGAAATGTATGACATCAAAAAAATTGAAAAACTTATTGGTAATCACCTAGTAGTTGAGCCAACACCAGAAGGCATAGAAACTGAAGAGTTTTTTGAAGGAGAACAGCAAGCAATTGCACGTGAGTTAGATTTTCAGAAAAAGAAAGCTGATCCGACTTATCAAGGAGCGTTTCACGAGAAAAAGAAGAAAATTGAAAGACGTTTGTACGGTCCAAAAAAATTGCAAAGCGGTACTGGAAAGAAAACGAAGAAAAGATAATAAGTGTCTGCTGAAAAATCAGAAAAGGACCTGCATGAGGCGACAAAATAAAGTCGTACAATAATACGGCAAGTTAAAGACAACGAAATAAAGGCTGATTTTCTCACTAACGAACAAAACCGCAAGGGTTTTGTTCATTTTCACTCAATAACCTTGCATTTAATCTAAAGAATACCTCGATGGCTCTGTCTCGGGATAGTTGATTAATCTTCTATCAGCCAAAGAGCTTGTTCAAGCTCGTTGGCTGCTTTTGTGTTTCCAACTTTTTTAGCCAACACTATTCCTGACTGGTAGGAAGTTATCGCTTTATCAAAATTTTCTAGTTGTTCATGCCAAACACCTAGTTGGTAGTATGCACCCAGGTATTCAGGATCGTTTTGTAGCAGACGCTCCGTTTTTTCAATAGCAAGCTTAATGTCACCCGCTTTAGCAATTTCTAAGGCTAAGGCATATTGCAAAAAACAATCGCTTGGGTTTTCTGCTAACATATTTTCTATTACTTCAATTCTATTCATGCCAAGCTAAGGTTTTAGTGATTTCAAAAGGAAAACTTTCTCCTTGAGGTATTTCTTGTGTATAATTGGTTTTGAATGCTTGGCCTTCAAAGTCTAAGGAAAGCAGGTGATACCCCCCCATAAATTGGCTGTCAACCACTGTGGAAATGGTATTTGATTGCGGATTAAAAACCACATGTTCATTTCTGAAATAATGTTTCTCGCCATCAATTTCCAATTGATTGACTTCTCCTAAAAAAGAGGCTACCCAAAGGTTTTTGGGTTTCTCATACAAAGCAGTAGGCGTGTTGTATTGTTCTAATTTACCTTGATTTAATAAAGCGATTTTGTCACTCACCAAAAAAGCATCTTTCATGTCGTGGGTCACCAAAATAGAGGTGATGTTTAGTTTTTTTAAGGTGTCTTTTAAAAACAATCTTAATTGATTTTTTAAGCTATCGTCTAGGTTGCTGAAAGGCTCGTCAAGCAACAATAGTTGCGGTTTTCTGATGACTGCTCTTGCTATGGCAACTCGTTGTTGTTGGCCTCCTGAAAGCTCATGCGGATATCTATCGGAAAGTTCAGATAGTTCAAATTGAGTTAATGTGTTGTCTAGGTCATGCGAAAATTCTTTTGCACCAAACAAGATATTTTTGTTGACAGTAAGGTGAGGAAACAAAGCATAATCTTGAAATACAAAGCCAATATTTCTTTTTTCGGGTGACATAAATTGCTGCTCGTTTTGCCAAATTGCCTTGTCATATTGCACTGTCCCTGAATCTGTTTTTTCGAGCCCAGCAATAATACGCAATAAGGTTGTTTTTCCAGACCCACTTTGTCCTACCAATGCTATCTGTTCACCTTCGTTGATGGTCAAATTGACATCGTTAAGTACTTTTAGCGTATCAAAAGTTTTACTAATATGCTGGAGTATAATCTGCTTAATCATAAGCGTTCGTTTTTTGTAATAACCAAATGGGTACAATGCTAATAAGGATAATCAAAGGTGCTACATGAAAAGCGGATAACAATAACTCATCATTGGCATATTCGTATGTTTTAGTCGCGAGCGTGTCAAAATTAAAAGGCCTTAATATCAATGTTAAGGGTAGTTCTTTAAGGGTGTCGATAAACACCAACAAAAAACCAATAGCTAAGTACGATTTGCTTAAAGGAAAATAGATGCTTTTGAACATTTTTCTACTTGAAATACCCAATGAACTTCCTAAATCGATCGTGCTTTTTGGCAATTGCTTAAACCCTGTTTTTACATTTTGAAAAGAAACAGCAATCAAACGGAACGTAAGCCCAAAAATCAGCAAAATAAATGAACCACTGATGTACCAGTTGAATACATCATGAAAGTATGTTGCTAAACCAAGCACACCTATTCCAATGACAGCGCCTGGTATGGTGTAGCCCATGCTAGCTACTTGGGTGAGTTTGTTTAGCTTTTTTGC
>JBLIDJ010000028.1:0-23560 GCA_047634195.1 Flavobacteriales bacterium | reverse complement strand
TCTGGTTTTAGCCTAGCCAATAACGAAAAAGTAGTTGTGGTAGGTGGTAGTATGGACTTATCCAATACGTATTTTACTAAATCGTCTTCTTTCGAATTCAACAGAAACTTTACTGTCATTAGTGCTTATGGCGCTGTAGGTCTTAAGAATGAATGGAACATATTAGCATCTTATGCCTTAATTGATTTTACGCCGCAAGACATCAAGTTTGGTTTTTCGAAACCTTGGTTGCACAAAAATGCATTCCATTTGGTGATTGGCGCTGGTCTTTTTGGCCCAACATCTGACTACAATACCGAAAGCTCGAAAGCTGTTGGTCAACAAGCAAAAGGAATTTGGATCGATCAAATTGTGCAATATCGTGGTAATGGATACCACGTAGATCTATCTTTTGGGATTAACATGGTCGACGCCCCTACTCCAGCAAACATTCCTTTGTCCTTGACTATTGGCAAAAGCTTTGAGCATTCTTATTTAAAAGTGTTTGGTGCCTATCAGTACAGTTTTGGCAACAAGTTTTACCAAGGAATTGGGTCAGAAAAACCAAGCTCGTTTAAAGAACTTGCCGTGAGTTACACCAAAATTGGTGCGCAATGGATTTACACGCATTCATCATGGATGCCCTACCTAGGTTTTGCACAAACCTTATCGGGCAGCAACACCTTCAAGGCTGCAAGTTACAGTGCGGGTATCATTAAGAAGTTTTAATTAATAACTATTTCGTTCAGTTGCTTCAGCAACTTACGATCAGCAAAGTTCCATGACAACCAATGTTGGTTAGCCAGTTTGGGCAATACTTCACTAATACGATTATCGATTTGAACACTGTAATCGTATTCTGTCAAATACATATCCCTGGTTTTAAATCGAAACAATTCTTGTTGGGTTGTGGAAAACTCCTTTAATGCAGCCTCCGATTTCTTCAAATAGGGCAAGGCTGTTTTATCGAGCTTAGACATAAAATTCAACTCTACAAAAGCCGAATTGGCGTGACTAAAATTGTATTTGGCAATCACAATATTCCAATTAGGGATAACCATGCAAAAGAAAATGAGCAAAGCCGCCAAACTATTGTATTTGCGCAGAAAGTAAAGTGATTTCTGTTTCCTGACCATGATAACTACGGCTATTAAAGCTACTATAATAAATGCCAGAAAGTAGAACACCCCAATGCGTTTGAAGGCTAGTGCAAAATACTGAACATACCACCAGTTCCTTACTGCAACTGAGATAGCCAACAAAATGTTTTGTATGAGCCATAGTTGTGCCAATCGTTTAAGCCATACTTTTTGTAAAAAATGTTGATTGCCCTTGAAAAAATACAAAACCAAACCGGCTGATATCAAAATGGAAAAGATAAGGAGGTAAGTGCCTTCATGCACAAACTGTTTCAAGAACTCCCCTGTCCAGCTAAAATGGAACCACACCCAATAAATATCCAAGGCATTGACCAAGAGCAACAAGCCATTTAGCCCTACAAAAAGCAATACACCTATTTTGTATTCCGTGAACAACGCTGTTGATTTACCGCTATAAAACTTGTTGCGTTCGCGTGTTCTAGTACTTGTTAGTTTTGCTATACCTTCATTAAAAAATGTGTTGCTTGTGGCATAAATAGCTAACCCAGCAATGAGCGTACCCAATAATACCAACCCTATTTTGGCTGGATTGAGCTGTTCAAAAAACAAAACAAAACCATCTTCAATAAGTCCTAAGAAATTCCCAGCTAATTCGTCAAACCACGGGCTAGCTGTTTGATACATGAGCGCAAAAACCCAAATAACCAAAAGAGGCAAGACTCCCAACTTCATAAATTTCAAAACTGCCTTACTGGCTTTATTAGTGTTAGCCAAATTGAGCAAACTCATTACGTATTGATACGTGCCTTGAAAAAAGTTTAAAAAACTGGCAATAGCAGCTAAACCAACTGCATTTATTTTGGGCGCAGCAAGCATTCCCAACAGCAATAAAAAACTAACAACATGGAAAAAAATAACAACTCCTGTATGCCTTACCACAACCAACAGTAAACTGACCACCACAATGGCAGCTACTAGTTTTCCTGCAAACAACAATTGTTTGATTTTGGGATAAATAAACAGCAGCAATGGTAGTTCAAACAACACTAAGTTAATGCCAACACCTTGCTTATGAAATAAGATGCAAAAAAGTAATCCAAACAACACAGGAACAAGGGGTAAGAGTTTTTTGAAATTCATAACGGGCTAGTTTGATGGCATTAACGATAGTATTTGTGAGTTGGTATAATGATGATTATATTTATTCATAAAATAATTAAGCAATAGCTACTTAGTTTTCAATAAAAGCACGCTAGTATTATGAAGAATAAAAAAAGCATTATTTCCTTAATTATTGGGATAAGTCTTTCTGCTTGTTGTACTAAAAAAGATTGTGACCAAGAGATTCATCCACAAATTGTTATAAAACATGACGGAGCAGACAACTCAGATTAACACAGATGGAATTAAATGATCTGACATATAAAATAATTGGATGTGTTTATAAAGTACATACCGAATTGGGGCCTGGTCTGCTAGAATCTACTTACGAAGTTTGTCTGGAATATGAACTATTAAAAATAGGATTGAGAGTTGAAAGACAAAAAGCATTACCTGTGGTGTATGATGAGATAAAGTTGGAAGCTGGGTACCGCATAGATTTGCTAGTAGAAAACCTTGTAATTCTGGAATTGAAAGCTGTTGATGAAATCGCTCCGATTCATCATGCACAACTAATGACTTATTTAAAACTTTCAGGCAAAAAACTTGGACTATTACTCAACTTCAATGTGCAGGATATGAAAAGAGGTATAAAAAGAATTATTATGTAAGGTGTTCACTACAGATACATTCCGTGTGTATCAATGGTAGTACAAGAATAATTCACCACAGATAGCTCAGATTAGCACAGATAAAATAATCATAGAAAATCCATGAGTGTCAGTGGTAGTGCAAGAAATATTCACCACAGATAGCACCGATTAACACAGAGAAAAACAAACATAGAAAATCCGTGTAAATCTGTCGTAGTACAAGATGTATTCACCACAGATAGCTCAGATTAGCACAGAGCAAAATAATCTGAGGAAATCCGTGTAAATCTGTGGTAGTACAAGATGTATTCACCACAGATAGCTCAGATTAGCACAGAGCAAAATAATCTGAGGAAATCCGTGTAAATCTGTCGTAGTACAAGATGTATTCACCACAGATAACACTGATTAGCACAGAGAAAAACAATCTGTGAGATTCTGAGTGAATCCGTGGTAAAAAGAAAAATTATGACCCAACAACAACTAGAAAAATTCCTTTGGGGAGCAGCCATGCGACAACACTCCTATTAACACGCGCTCGACCATAGTCTGCCAGCACCTTTATTCCGTAAAATGCTTACCATAATGTATCATTATTGATACAAATTCAGGTAATTATGTGTTATTATTAATACACTATACTTCGATACGATAGGCTTGTCATAATTTTAGATGATGCTACAAGGTTCTACTAATATCTGAAAAAAGATTGAAGGATATTCATTTAATTTTTTGTGAATTTTGAATACTCACCTGAAATTGTATCTCCAATTTCAATCCAGTCTTTATCCTGCTTAAAACTTCCAACGGATTTAAAAATATCTGCAACCGTTTTTATTTTACTTATGTTTTGTTTAGACGGATGCGGCATTATGTGTACTTCAAAACCCATTTTATCTTTCAGATGATTTAGAAACTTAATGGTAGGGCCTTGTTTAGAGATAAGGAGTATTGTTTTAGGTTTTAATATTTCAATCTCTCTTTGTAAATATTCTTTACAATGCTCAAATGGTTTTTTGAACTGGGACTTGTGCGTGTAGCATTTCACCGCATCAGTAATGTAGGTAGTCTCTTTATTTAAGCCTAATAAGTTAAAAAAGAAGTACTCATAATTATCAATATCTCTATTACCTTCTCCAAATAATTCCCAACCAAATGCAGAACCTAACACGCCATCCTCTTCTCCTGAGCCAGGCGCTTCTGCAACCACCATTACTTCTACATTATTTGCATTGACCAAATAAGGTAAATCCTGCTTGTTTTTATGTGCTCCGCATGTATCTTTACATTTGAGACACTTGTTTTCGTCTGAAGGGGGTAGTGAATAAGGCTTTTTTCCGTATTCAAAATTGTTTATTCTATCACCAAATATTTCGAGATATAGCGTCTTAAGATCATTGTTCATAATTGATGTTTTAAAAAATGGAAACAGTAAAATTATTGCACCTAAAATAAAAAAACGGACTCTGAACATTCCTTCAAAATCCGTTTTTCATAAAATAGGTTTAACCTTTACTAGCTTATTAATTTAAGCTTAATTAAGTGCAGAATCTAAAGCAACTTCTTGCATTTCTGCTGTCTGATTTTCGGGTTTTAGCAACTCGTCAATAAAGGCATCAAGTCCCATAGAATTATTGTTTGGCACCAGCGCCGCCTGAAGTGCTTTGTTTGCGGCAATTTTCAGGTTTGCTATATTTTCTGGAGATGCATCTGCCATGTCGGCTTCATACCCTTTCCTATCAGCTTTTGGTACATCTACTCTTAAAAAGTTTTTTTGATTTATTGGTTCCAGGGTATGAAAAATCTGTTGCATTTGAAAAGCAACCGCATCTGCAGCACCATCCATCATTATGCTTGGCGCAGTTTTCGCCCATTTTAATAAGGACCAGATATTACTTTTTTTATACCCGTTTAAGTCAATTTCACCAGCTCCCGTACCCACCGACAATATTAACATGTCGCCAGCGCCGTTACACACTTTATTGTTTAGTTTTTCTTTCTCTGACTCCCTACATTCTGCATAGGCACACATTGCTGGGTTGTTGGCAAAAACACCGCCATCCAAGTTGACCATTTTTTCTTTTTTATTCACTATGTTATCAACCATAGCTGGAGGGAAATAGGTTGGTGCAGCAGATGTTGATCTAGCAACATCTCGTACATGCATATCCCATTCATTAGCATTGGCTTCCGTACTATTAAAAAACATGGTATCTGCTTTTTCCATGTCATAAGTAGTTACCAGACATGGCCTTCCTAGTTCGCTTAATTTTGAATCTTGAAAAACACTTTTCAATAAACTTTCTAACTTTTTAGGATTGTATTTTACTCCCGTTAAAGTCCATCGAATTGTCGAATTTTTAGAAGCATTAAAAATACTATAACCATCATTCACATAAAAATTCAATGCCTTTTCGGCTTTAAATTTAAAATTAGGCTGCCCATTTCCTTCCCCTGGAGTTAGGTAAAAACAGGTTAAAATACCACCTGTGCTGGTGCCAGCAAAAAAATCGAAATAATCTGCCAACCTAGCATTGGGGTTGCCCGACTTTATTATTAGTTGCTCTTCAACATACTTTAAAACTGTTGCAGGTATTACTCCTCTAATACCGCCTCCGTCAATGCTTAAAATTCTAACCTTGCTCATAAAAAATTGATTTAATTAATATCTCCTATAATTTATTATTTAGGGAGGTCAAATTACGTTAATCGCTCAAACCACATCTACGTATAAACACGTAATTTCTTCCTCAAAAAAATCAATTAATGTAGGTTCCCATTTTGCCTATTTTTTGAAAAAAGTGTTTTAAAATAATCGTCAAGTTTAATAAATGGAGAAACAATTAACAATGTCTTTTCAGCTTGTGAGCTATGATGATAGAAGGGTTTACTAGCAAATTATTATTTAATCATAAACACAATTATTCCATATCAGAATACGGAATAATTAATTCTATTTGCCTGTGTAGTAGGCACAAATTTGCTGTTATTCGAATATGGAATACGTTAGATAAAAGTATCAACTTTAGGAAGTCTTAAAAGCAATTGCTTTTAATTCTTGCTCTGCCCGTGATACTCCATATTTAGCTGCCACTTCCCGCCAACATGAAACGGCACGTAATACCTCTTCTTTTATTTCAATTGCCCTTTTTTCTGATAATCTAAAAAATTCAGACACTTCCATTGCAAGATTTAAATCTAAGGAATTATCATCGTCAGATATGTTTAGTTTTAATCCAACACCCGTTTCGACTGGGTTTATATCATATGCGGGAGATAATACCCAGCCGTCATTGCTTAGTAAAAACCCATGATTTCGAAGGTGGTCATCTGTATTGGTAACACAAATGCTAAACACAATTCTTCTCCAAAGTTGTTCCAAATCCTGGTCTACATTGGCTCCATTATTCTGAATAAAATTAACTAGTTCAAGATAACTGGCCCCGTCTGAATGATCTTGACCATCTTTATAACCTAGCATTGTCATAGCAGATGCAAAATGAATACGTTGCCCATTATCACTTCTATCAAATCTTTTAGTAAGAAAAGTGTAATGATTAGATGAGAATTTTAATGCTTTAGATTCTGCCATTCTTATTCCTGCCAAGCAAGCTAACTCATACGTTACTATCTCCCATCCACCAATATCACCTTGGTCATTTCTACTTGGAAATTTTGCAATCCATAAACTTCCATTATTATCAGTAATAGAAGCTTTTGGCCGCGCACCACCCAATGAAGCTCCTGGTGCAATAAGCATACTTAACCATTTCAAATAATCTGGATCATCCATTACATCATCATCCTCTAATTTTAAACTTACTTGCTCTAATGCTCTAAGCGAAGCCCAAGGTGGACTTGCCATTAGTTCATTCTCATTTAAAAACGGACCATCTTCTTCTAATTTAAACCTCAATGCTCCCATCCTATGACCATCATACACTCCAAGGAGATAATCAGTTTCAAACATTTTTTTCTCCGATCTTTCTTCAGCTCTAGCAAGTGCTGCTTCTCTCCTACGCATTAAAATTCTGCCCCAACGATCTGGGGAGGAATCTAAAAATATTCCAAAATTATCTTGGTCTTCGTTTAGATAGTGTAGTCCTGAATACAACCGTAAACTAGGATCTAACAATTGAGCGGGTCTACTCTGTAACCAATCATCCACATATTCAAAAGAAAACACCTCTTTTCCTTTTAATCTATCAGAATATAAGGTACCCATAAGTAAAGGGTTTTCCATTCCTAACCAATGTGCATAAACACTTATCGACCTTTTATTATTTTGTTTAGCCATTCTTGCCTTTTCGTTTCGGAGCTCTCTCATTGGTACTAATGTTAGCGTCTTGAAGTTTTCTTCCTAATTCATCATCCTTAGCAAGAAAAAGAAAGTCTTTTTCTAATCCCAGCACCTGCAAAACCAACAAATATGAACCGATGCTCACCGTTGGCTTACCTTTTTCAATGGCCGACAAAGTAGGTCTGCTAATATTAGCACGTTCAGCTACTTGTTCAGCACTAAATTTTCTTCTCAAACGTGCGAGTTTAATATTCTCCCCCATGTCATCAAGAATTTTTCTTGATTTTGGTAATATTATCATTTTCTTTTTTGTCATAAAGCAAAATATGTTTTACAAATATAGCACTTTTTGTAAATTATATTTAATGTTATAAGTAAATCATAACATCCAAGTCATTGTAATGCTTCGAGTAACCCTACTACTATTATGAAATTAATTAGCGTATTTGAATTATAAAAGACACCGCTTCCTTTCATGTATTAATTAAAACCAACACCCGTTTCTATCTAACATCCATCAAAATGAGCTTAAAATCAGCTTTATTTTGACTGCTTTGAGCCTAATTTTACCAATGGACACCCTTGCCATCTACTAATGGTTAGCAACTACATACCCCCATAACGGACTTACACCGACTAGTTATTGCCATGCACGGCACACAAAAAAAAGTCCTGCAAACCAATGGCTTGCAGGACTTAATATTACATGATATTTTAAAAAATAATCTTCGTTCTTACTTCTTAGGCGTTTCTTTCAAAACATCTAACAAAAAGCTCCAGAACTTTTGTACCGAGCTTATTTGGCAGCACTCATCAGGAGAGTGTGCATGTCTAATGTTTGGTCCAAAAGAAATCATGTCCACATTTGGCAAGTGCTTGCTTAGTATACCACACTCTAATCCTGCATGACACGCTTTTATTTGTGGTTCTTCCTTAAACTTGTTTCGGTACATTTCACCCATAGTTTTAAGTATGTCTGAATTTGGGTTTGGTTCCCAACCAGGATAATCGCCCGTTTGTTCCACCTTCGCACCCAATAGTTCAAAGGTATGACGCATGGTGTTGGCGACATCGTCTTTGGTGCTTTCTACGCTACTTCTTTGCAAAGATTGGCTCACAAAAGTTCCGTCTTGAATAAGCACACGCGCCAAAGATGAAGATGTTTCCACCAAATCATCGAAGGCCAAACTCATTTTGAAAACACCATTATGCAAAGCATACAAGGTACTTATCATACGCTTTTGTTCCGTTGCATCTACCCTTTTTACTGGGGTTGTTATCCCACCTAGTACAACCACCATGTTTTTTTCAACAGGTGTGTATTCTGCTTTTATCGTGGCTTCAAAACTTGAAACATAGGTTTTGAAAGTATCTACCATTGCGGTTGCCACAGAAACTGACGCGACTGCCTCACGAGGTATGGCATTTCTCAATCCACCTCCGTCAAAACTGTGCAACATCACCTCTACAGGTGAATCGGCCAATAAACGCGCTAGCAATTTGTTGGCATTTCCTCTACCTTGGTTGATATCCATTCCTGAATGTCCACCCATCAATCCTTTTAAGGTTATGGTAAAAGAACGTACATCTTTTGGTGTGGCAACTTCTGCGTACGCATAGTTGGTATTGGTATCAATTCCACCAGCACATCCTATGCTCAGTTCATCGTCGTCTTCGGTGTCAAGGTTCAACAAGATGCTTCCGCTGTAAAAACTAGGGTCTAGTTCTTTGGCTCCTGTCATGCCTGTTTCTTCGTCTATGGTAAACATGGCTTCTAATGCTGGGTGAGCAATATCGGTGGAAGAAAGCAATGCCATAATGCTTGCTACACCAATACCGTTGTCAGCTCCTAAGGTGGTTCCATTGGCTTTTACCCAGTCGCCATCAACAATCATGTCTATGCCTTGTGTGAAAAAATCAAATACGGTTTCGTTGTTTTTCTGGTGTACCATGTCTACATGCGATTGCAAAATAACCGTTTGACGGTCTTGCATGCCCGATGTAGCTGGTTTTTTAATGATGATGTTTTTGACAGCATCTGTTGCTGTTTCTAAACCTAAAGAATGACCAAAATCGATCATGAATTGTATCACACGTTCCTCTTTTTTACTTGGGCGAGGTACGGCGTTTAAATCGGAAAAGTGATTCCAAAGTGCTTTTGGCTCCAATGCTCTTACTGCTTCTGACATATGTTTGTGTTTTTTATTCGAGTACAATATTAGTTCATACTATTTGAAGTAAAAAATAGGCCATAGAATATCTGATATCTACCTTTGCACCATGCACGACGAAATTGTAAAAGCACTAGAGGTATTAAAAAATGGTGGCGTAATCCTGTATCCTACCGATACCGTGTGGGGAATTGGCTGCGATGCAACCAATGAAGCCGCTGTGAACAAAGTTTTTGAAATAAAAAATAGGCCTCAAAACAAAAGTTTTGTGGTATTGGCTGACACAGAAATGCGTGTAGAACAATACTTCAAAGAGGTGCCAGAAGTAGCTTGGCAGTTGTTTGAAACGGCTGACAGACCACTCACCGTTATTCTCAACAACCCTATAAACATTGCTCCTTCGGCCATTGCTCCCGACAATTCGGTTGGTTTTAGAATATGTCAAGATATGTTTTGCAAAAAGTTAATTCAGCAATTCAAAAGACCCATCGTTTCCACGTCGGCAAACATAAGTGGAGCACCTACTCCATTAAAGTTTGACGAGATTAGCAAAGATATTTTGGGAGCGGTCGATTATGTGGTAAATTTGCGCCAAGAAGAACAAACGAAAGCAAAACCCTCGTCAATTGTCAAGCTTGGTGTTAATGGAGAAATCAGAATTATTAGAAAATAGTCAGCAACGTATATCAGATATACTAAAAACCAAGCTGGTAAAAGCCATCGCCGAAATTTCAAAGAAAAATCAGATCAGAGCATTTTTAATTGGAGGCTCGGTACGGGATTTATTACTCAACAGATCTTGCAAAGACCTCGATTTTGTGGTGGAAGGCAGTGGTATTGATTTTGCCAGAGAAGTGGCGAACATGTTGGGTGCAAAAAAAGTGACCTATTTCAAGAATTTTGGTACGGCCATGTTCAAGTTCAATGATATGGAAGTTGAATTTGTAGGTGCTAGAAAAGAATCGTACCGCAGAGAAAGCAGAAAACCTATTGTAGAAGACGGCACCATTAAGGACGACCAAGAGCGCCGAGATTTTACCATAAACACCTTAGCATTAGAGTTAAGTGAGCAGCATTTTGGCGATTTTGTAGATCCTTTTGATGGTTTGCAGCATTTGAAAGAAAAGTTGCTAAAAACTCCACTAAACCCTGACATTACCTTTTCGGACGATCCTTTGCGCATGATGCGTGCTATTCGTTTTTCATCGCAGTTAGGGTTCACCATAGACCCTGATTCTTTTGAAGCCATTAAACGAAATGCTGATAGGATAAAAATTGTTTCGGAAGAGCGTATTACGACGGAGTTAAACAAGATTATTTTATCAACCACTCCTTCCGTAGGGTTTAACTTGCTGCTGCAAGCCGGATTGTTGCAACACATTTTTCCAGAAATGGTACTCTTGCAAGGTGCTGAAACCAAAAAAGGAAGATCTCATAAAGATAATTTCATACACACCTTGGAAGTGCTGGACAATGTGTCGAAGCATACCGATAGCTTATGGCTTCGTTGGGCTGCTATTTTGCACGACATTGCCAAGCCTGCTACCAAACGTTTCGATCACAAAGTAGGTTGGACATTTCATGGCCATGAAGACAGAGGAGCACGCATGGTTCCCGAAATTTTCAGACGATTGAAATTGCCTTTGGACCATAAAATGAAATATGTTCAGAAATTGGTTCAGCTGCACCTCCGCCCTATTGCATTAACCAAAAGTGTGGTAACCGATTCAGCTATTCGCCGATTGTTGTTTGATGCCGGTGACGACATTGAAGACCTCATGAAACTATGCCGAGCAGACATCACCAGTAAAAACGAAGCGAAGGTTAAGAAGTACTTGCAGAACTACGAAGTTGTTCAACAAAAACTGAAGGACGTAGAGAAAAAAGATCATGTAAGAAATTGGCAACCGCCCATAACGGGAGAAATGATTATGGAGGCGTTTGACATAAAACCTTGCAAATTTGTGGGTGACATAAAAGTAGCCTTAAAAGATGCTATCTTGGACGGTGAAATACCCAACGACCTAGAATCAGCCACCAACTTCATGCACCAACTCGGAGAAAAATTAGGATTAAAAAAAGCATAAAACCAATCGTATGAAAAACCTATCATTTATACTTATCATCTCGTTTTTGATTGTTTCCTGTGCCGAAAAAAGCACGCCTCCTACTTTCGATAAGGAATTGATAAGCAGCAAAACGCTAATTGAAGAAATTGAATCCAATGAAGATGGGGCCTTTTCTACGCAAGGAATCACGCAACAAAAACTGATTGCTCATCTTATTCAATTGGCGAAGGACGGTAACATAAAAGCATACCAAAATGCTGGCCCATGGGGAGAAGATTTGTTAGCAGTTTCAGGCAGTGACATTGACGATGCTCTGACTATTTCGGAAGAAGTAGAAAATGATGGTACGTTTGAAATAGTGACCAAACCCATGAAAAAAACAGATTTTGGTGCCATCGGGTTTAAAGAAGAATGGCAATGGGATGACCAAACATTGCAGTTAAAAAAAGATGTGCGTCAAATAGTGCTTACACAACTTGTTCGCGACGAGGATAGCTTGATTACTGGCGAACGTCGTGTATTGACGTTCGATTTAAGGAAGGGTGAGTAGTATTAATATTAGTTGACAAGGTACACGAAATCTTGTTCAGGATTAATCAGTAATAAAGTTTGATATCCCTCTTTTGAAAATTGAACACTGACTTCTTTACATTCTCTCATACAGCTTCCAAAAGGTCCTTCAAGATAAAATTTTCCTGTACTATCTGTTAGCAGATTCTCTCCTGTTTCAATGACAGTGCATCTAACACTATCCAAAGCTTTACCTGTAGATTTATCTAATACTGTACCTTCTGGAATCCGCATTCCTTCACAGGAAATGAATAAAAAAATCAATAAATAGCTACATGATTTAAATAATTTCATTTTTCAGTTTATGTTTATCATTCATTTGTTTTTCACAAATTAATATAAAAGACTAAGAAAGGTTACAGACTAGCAATCCATAGATTAAATCTTTCTACCTCACAGGCCTTAATTCCTGCATCAATGCATCACCCATGGGTCTTTGGTTTTTCACGGAAGGCAACTGACGAAATTGGTACTCATGACCTTTATAAAACAAGTTAGCATTACCCGAACCACTTTCATAATTATATACTATTCTAGTAGATTCAGAAAGTTCTTCTAATAAAACTCCTTGATTATTATAAATGTAATTTGAATAAGCGCTATAATTATCCCAATTATTCAACTGATAATTCCAGTCGGAATAATTAACCTTTGTTTGATTATTGTTAGAATAATCAAAACCCCTTAAACCTCGATTAATCCAGGTGTCACCCTCTTTGTATTGACTGATAATTTGATCAATCTTATTATCTACATAATAAAATTGAATATTTTCATCTTGTCCCCATTCATCGGTCAATATTCTACCTGAAAATTTCTTTGTTGTGCTTATAAAATCTCCATCATACATAAATTCATTCTTAAAGTCATTTTCATTTTCATTGTCATCTAGTGTTCTTATTAACTTATTGTTTTGATACTGATAAAGCATTGTTCTGTATTGTACAAAGATGTTGTTAAAATAATACGCATCCATTTCTATGAGCCTATCTCCTTCGTAGGTTGAAACGCTTTTTGATGTTGGGGTATAAGAACTATCAGCTTCACTGTAATTATAAACTATTTCTTCAATCTTATCATCGAGGTAATTAATTTCAGTTTTAGAAACTATATGCATCATTTCACCTCCTTCATTACGATATTTTAATTGCACAGCTAATTTATCATCCTCGTATTGGAACTCAATTTTAGTAATAGCATCCCCCATTTCAGCAACAATTTCCTTTAACCTAATATCACCGTTTTCTGTATTGCTTGTTGTATTGTTATTCTCTTTTTTGCAACTAATAAATGCAATTGATGTAATGAGTAATAGTGAGCTTAGATATTTCATAGAATAGTGTTTGTTAAAGTTGATATTGCAAAAATTCTGTGATTTACCTCGTTAGCTTCAATTCTTGCATAAATGCATGATTCATGGGTTTTTGACTCTTCACGGAAGGTAACTGTAGTAATTCGTAACCAGGTGCATTAAAAAACAACTTTGCGTTACCTGAGCCACTTTCATAATTATAGATAGTTCGTTCTGCTCCATTGATTTCTTCAATCAATACGCCCATAGTATTATATAAATAATCTATCTGTGCAAGATTACCTGTCCAATTATTAATTTCATCACTCCATAGTTGTAAATGCAATGTTGTTTGGTTATTGACTGTGTAGTCAAATCCTACTTTAGTATCATTATTCCAAGTACCGTTTTCAACATAAGACGTAATTAGATCATGCACTTTATTATTTCTGTAGTTCAATATACTTTTGCCTACCTGTTGCATACCATCTGATTGTGTATCGTATGCATAAGAATTCACCTCACTGAGTAAATTACTATTATACACAAACTTATTTTCAAAGACATCAACATTATTTTCGTTAACTATTATGCTTACAATCTTATTATTCAAATACTGATACTTATTGGTAGCGTTTAAATTCCAAGTGGAAGTATAAAAATCATATTCACTCACTTCAGAAAGTAAAGTACCCTGATATGTATAATTAGTTTTTTTTATTGGTGAATAGGTAGAATCATATTGGTTATAGGAATAAGCAATTGATTCAATGCTATTAGTAGCGTACTTTATCTCGGATTTCCCAGTTTTAATCCAGCTAGTATCTGAATTGAATAATAAATAATTTATTGTGCTAATTAATTTGTTGTTGGAGTACTGATACTCTGTTTTTGTTACTTCATAATCAGAGTAATAAATCGATTCTACTAACCTAATATCACTACTCCCAGTACTCCCAGGGTTTGTGTTTTTATCTTTTTTGCAACTAAATATGATAAAAGAGGTAATTACAAGCAACAAGCTTAAATGTTTCATAACGTTATGTTTGTAGTAAAATAACAAAATCTAGGTGATAAATAAAAATATATTTATTTATTCTTAAATTAATAGCTGTTAGGAAGCTATGTTTAACACTAAAAAATAGCGGCTAATGTTGTTTTAATTTTTGGAATAAAAATAATACCACCAACAATCAGAGAAACGAATGCAGTAGTTAACACTGCCGCTGCACAATAGTCTTTTATCAGTCCTATTTTATTATTCCATGCTGGTTCTACAAAATCTGCCAGTCGTTCAATGGCAGTGTTAAATAATTCAGCCATAAATACCAATGCAATTACGATAGATATGGCAAGCCATTCAAATAATTCAATGTGCAGGTAAAAACCAAGAACAACGGCAATCAACATTGATACCAGGTGTATGCTAGCATTATGCTCTCTTTTAAACAAGCTCCTTAAACCATTGAATGCAAAAACAAAAGTTTTCATTCTTTTCTTCAACGAAAATCGATTGGATGTATCCATATCAAGAAATAACGCTATTATTAGATGTTTTGTATTTTACTCTTAAACATACGTTTAAACACTGTTAATAGTTTACACTTATTTTGAGGCGTGTCTCTAAAGAAAATATTATTTTAGCAACGACCATAAAACCAAAGGATGATCGAAACCCAGTTTGAAAAGTCTATACTTAAAACACTCATTTACTTTTCTATTTTCCAACATCCACTAACTCTGGATGAAATAACGCTGTTCTCTTCAATAAAGATTAGTCATTCCGAGGTTGAATCTGCCCTTAAAAATATTTTGGCAAAAGAATTGATCTTGCAACAGGGAGACTATTACATGCTATTTGACGCAGACATTACTAAGAATGTCGAGAACAGAGAAAAGTACGAGTTGATCTACAGAAACACAAAGGATCAAGCTCGAAAAAGCGCTAAGCTCATTGCTTCCTTTCCTTTTGTTCGTGGTGTTTTAATTTCTGGGTCTATGTCAAAAGGTTTGGTGAAAGCAGATGGAGACATTGATTTTTTTATTATTGCCAAACAAGGTCGGCTTTGGATTTGTAGATCTTTACTAATTCTCTACAAAAAAATAGTGAAGTTCAATTCACACAAATATTTTTGCTTAAATTATTTTGTAGGGGAAGAAAGCATGAATATACCCGATGATAATATTTTTACGGCTACCGAGATTGCAAGCATGATACCTATGTATAACATGCCCTTATGCAAAACGCTAAAAGAGCAAAACGATTGGCATCTCAAGTTTTTACCTAACTACACACATAGCGAAAAAATAAAGACCATCACTTATCAAGATGGCTGGCTAAAACGTAGCATTGAACGAGTTTTTAACCACCAATTTGGTCAAAAATTTGATTTGTTTTTAATGCGTACTACCCTTAAAAGATGGATGAAAAAATTCCCAACATTCACTCCAGACATGATGGAATTGGCTATGCGATCCAAAAGGAATGTATCAAAACATCATCCCAACAATTTTCAGCAAAAAGTGTTAGAAACAATCAAAAATAAGGAGTTATTCATTTTTGAAAAGTTGGAAAGAACACATCATGTTTGACCATGAAAAAAAAGACGTACTTGTTTTTAAACAACTAGCCATTCAAAACCAATGGACTTTAGTTGTTTTCTTTCTTACATTTCTTCTATCATCTTGCCTTTATTCCCTTTTCACTCCTACAACTTACATTGCATCAAGTGAGTTTTCAATTATTCCAAGCACACCAAAACAAGATTCAATACCTGTTGATTACGTCTACATAGGTTCTCAACTGATACAAAAAGCGCATCTTTCTTCTTTTGTTTCTTCATTAATCAAAAAACACAAGCTTCCTTCTTTTGATTTACCAGATCATTCGTCGCAATATGTGTTGGGGGGTTTACTCCAATCATATGGGATAAGCATTCAAAATACTCTTACAGCATCCATTATCATTCATGTAGAAACGCCCAACCAAGCAAAGTCCGAAAGTATTTGCAAAGACATTACTAATCTTCTAGCAAAAAATTACAACGTTGCTTATAAAAAAACGCAAAACAGTCTCTTTACAAGTCTTTTAAAGAATGGCATAATAGCAATTATGACTGCACTACTTATTAGTGCAGCATGGCTTTTGTTTCAACATAAATTAGTTCCTTAGCGTTATGCGATTTTCAAGAGTTGGTTCAAAAACATGGATGATATGCACAATAGTGGCATTGGCTTTATTATTTGTTTTCACCCTTAATCTGGCTGACTCATATTGGCAATATATACTAATGAGTATCCCTTTGTTAGGTATGGTTGTTTATGGTTTTATCTACCGCATATCCTTTGTGCTTTACCTCCTATTTTTCATCATTCCCTTTTCCTCTTTAGTGCATTACCAGCAAGGGGTTAGTATTTCTATGCCCAGTGAACTATTGATCAGCTTAGTATCGCTTTATGCGGTATTCCTTTTTTTGAAAAAAGAAAACGTTTTAATTTTCAAAAAGATTCTCCTTCATCCACTTAGCGTTCTTATTCTGGTAAATACGCTTATCTTAATTATTACAACTGCTAATAGTACCATGCTTGACGTTTCTGTAAAAAGAACACTTATGCGACTTAATTTTTTGTTAGTTGGATTTTTCTTTATTGTCTTTTGGATGAGAAACAAGCAACACTTGTTGAAGCCTGCTTTTTTTTATGGTTTAGGAATTGGTGTAGTGGCTATTTTCACATTAGTAGCGCATGCTGATTACCAATTCAAGCAAGGGATGGCGTCTTTTGTTTGTCCTCCATTTTTTGATGACCACACGATATACGGTTCCTGTTTGGCATTTATACTTCCCTCCATTGTTTTGCTTTGTGCAAATCCATTAAAATCCACTCCTATTTTAAAATTGCTCATGAGGTTTCTGTTACTCGTTATTCCTTTAGCCCTTTACTTTAGTTTTTCGAGAGGTGCATGGCTTAGTTTGTTGGCTACTCTTTTGCTTTATTTTTTATTAAAACTCAAAACTCCTGTTTGGATGTTTGTTGCTATGGTCATCACTTTTTCAAGTGTTGGATTTGTATTCAAAAATCAATTATTTGATTCTTTTGGAGATGTTAATGCTCTTAGTCAGCAAGAAAATTTTACACAACATATTTCATCAATAGCCAACATGAAAAGTGATCTGTCTAACGTAGAACGATTAAATAGATGGCACAGTGCTGTAGAAATGTTTCGTGAAAAACCAATTACAGGTTATGGTTTTGGTACGTATCAGTTTCAATATGCACCTTTTCAAAACCCAACGTTATTGTCTCATTTAAGTTCCAATAATGGCGACAAAGGCAATGCTCACTCAGAATACTTAACGTATCTTTCAGAGACTGGAATATTTGGTTTTTTAAGCTTTATATGCATGTTAGGGTATACGCTCTATTTAGGTATTTCTCTATATTACAAACAAAAAGACCCTGCCTTAAAAAACATTGCACTAGTCACAACTCTTGGCTTATTTACCTTTGTTGTGCATGGTTTTTTTAACGCATTTTTGGACCAAGATAAAATGGCTTTGTTAGTATTTTCAAGTATGGCTATATTGGTTGCTATTGATCTTTTCCACACGCCTATTTTAACACATCAAAATGATTAAGAGGATTATTCAGAAAATAAAACGAGAAGTAAGTTTTTTCAAGTCTAGAATCAAAGATGTTGGTTTTCGTTTCGGCGTGATAAAAAAACCAATATTGAGCGTGAAGAAATCCATGCTTCTCTATCATGGAATAGATACGGTAGGAAACTTGCAATTCAACACTAAGTTCATCAGCCAAGAAAGATTACGTGAACAATTAAGCTACCTCAAAAAAAACGCTGATATTGTTAGCATTGATGCCTATTTTAAAACAAAAGAAGAAAACATCACTCGTCCTCAAATCTGCATCACCTTCGACGATGGGTTTGAAAACAACTTAACACATGCGCTACCTGTTCTAGAGGAGTTGAACATTCCAGCCACTATTTTTATCACGACCACACAACAGCAGCAACAAGATGTTCTTTGGGCCGATTACCTCGATCTAAGTACACCACACACACCCAAAGAACTAACAATAGGTAATGTAGCTTTAAGCAAAAAAAGAAGCTTACTAAGGCTTTCGAACGGGGTGAGTTACAAAGCATGGTTAAAAAATCAACCATGGAAGAGAAAAGAAGAAATGTTTCTAGCCTTAAAAGATTACGAAGCCTTTTGGAAAACAGAAAAATTTGCATCGTATTGGCGATTGCTTAATGAATCACAACTGAAAACGTTAGCAAATCACCCGCTTATTACATTGGGCACGCATGGCGTAACTCATGACAATTTGGGCAGTATTGACATTGTTGATGCAAAAAAAGAACTTGTCGTATCAAAAAAATACTTAGAGCAGATAACCGAGCAACCAATCAATTTTATTGCTTTTCCAGATGGATCTTATACACGAGCTTTAATCTTCGAAACTGAAAACTTAGGCTATATTGGACAATTAGCGGTGGATTATCTCTTTGACGAAGACAATACAGATAGCCGAATAGAAAACAGATTAGGCATTAATCCCTATACCTCGTGGGACAATCAAGTGATTGCTATTAATAAAGGGGGGTATTAGTTAGTATTTAGTATTTAGTATTTAGTATTTAGTATTTAGTATTTAGTATTTAGTATTTAGTATTTAGTAAAAATTATTGAACTTTTATGACTTTCCAAATATTTTGTCCCATTCCTTTTGTTTTTTTTCAGATCAATTATCTAAGCTACTTGCTGTAATCAACTGGAAATCAATCAATCAATTTTATTTCAAACAAAAAATTTGTTTCCGTTTTCCTTTAACCTTATCTACCTCATGCATGCCCCAGCCATGGTTTTGTGCAATAGCGTTTATGTTATCTATGTTGCAATCTTCAGACAGCACCATGATTAAGAGTGAGCTGTCGTTAACAAAAAGTTTTAGGCTGCAACTTGCAAAATAGTGTCAGGCAAACGGTGTTTTCCGTCGGTACTTCTGGCGTTGAATAGTAATACGTTCATCATTGTGTACAAAGATGTTATTAAAATGTGCTTACAGGGCTATCTCTCCTATTAATAGCAAAACCTATTTTGTGAGTGAATATTGTATTAATTTGCAAACGATAACATTAATCACTCGTAATCAATTAAATGATCCAAAGGCACAAAGTAGTTTTATACAATCCAATTTCTGTTTCTTATGATATGCCATTAGCACTCATTGCTATTGGGTCTGCGCTAGATGCTTCCAAGTACGAAGTGATTATAATAGATGGAAGGTTAGTTGATCCTATACCGCTACTCAAGCAACATTTACCTGGCGCATTATGTCTTGGTGTTACATGCCTCACTAGCGCACCACTAAAAGATGCGATTAAAATCTCTGAATTTGCTCGAGAATTAACACCAAACTGTCCAATCATTTGGGGGGACTGGCACACTTCATTATTCCCTACTCAACCAATCAAGGATTTGTCATGTGTTGACATAACGGTACAAGGTCAAGGTGATGTTACGATTGTTGAATTGATGGAAACATTGATTAATAAATCACCACTAGAAAAAGTAGACGGCATTCGTTTCGTTAATCATCAAGGAATAGCCAAAAGAAATAAAGCAAGATTACTAACCGATCTTAATGAGCTTCCATTAGCTAATTATCATTTGATTGATGTAGAGCACTATTTTGAAAAACTCAAGTTTTACCTCAAAATGGCCTACAAACCTGTGCCCCCATTATTAAAACCCTTGCAATTAATTGCTCAACGAAGAATTAGAAAAGATCGTTTTTCATTTCTTGTCGAAAAAATAATTGTCGAAAAATTAATGCTCACTAAAAAATTATCATAGCTTCATTGATAGGCTTTAGTCGGAGATGATACTTGAATTAAAAAATATAGGTAAAACAATATGAGTACAAATAAACATGTTTTACTCATCTGCCCTGGTTTTCCTGCTAGCGAAGATGATTCTTTAGCAGTTCCCTATTTGCAAGACATGTTACATGCTTTTAAGGACCATCACACCGATGTAGTTTTTAGCATCATAGCTATGGACTACCCGTATACTACTGACAACTACACATTTATCAGCTCTACTATATATCCCTTAAATGGCCAAAATGGTTCGTTTTTGAAAAAACCGATGTTGGTTAAAAAAGGATTATCAGTAACTAAAAAAATCAACGGTATGCATGCCATTGACCTGGTTCATAGTTTTTGGTTGGGACCAACTACGTGGCTTGGAAATGCCATAAGCAAGCAGTTGAGCATTCCTCATTTAGCACACGCTATGGGTCAAGATGTACTCAAATCTAACCGATATTTGCCTTTCATTCAATGGAAAGTGATAGATCGATTAGCCTATTTAAGTTTGTTTCATCAAAAACAATCGACCATTTCAAAAGAAACAGAATACTTTCTACCTTTTGGTGTATGCTCCAAAAGAGTGTTAGCTGTCAATACCGATAAGGATATTGACATACTAGGTGTCGGTTCTTTTATTGCTTTAAAACAATTTGACTTATGGTTAGAAACCGTTGCACAAATATCCAAGCATCAACCCAACATCAAGGCTGTACTTATTGGTGATGGCCCTTTAAAGCAAGATCTTCAAGCATTGCTTGTGGAATTAGGGCTTTCTGAAAACATACAACTTGTTGGGTCAAAAGACCGTGACGAAGTATTTAGTTACATGAAACGAAGTAAGGTGTTGCTGCACCCTTCGAAATACGAAAGTATGGGCATGGTGTTTTTTGAAGCATTAGCCCATCACATGTGCATTGTATCGTTTGAGGTAGGCTCAGCGACAAAACAAGCTGCATGGTTTATAGCCAAGACGTCTGAAGGCTTGATAACACAATGTCAGCAAGCATTAGACCAAGCTAAAAACAGGATTGAATTTCCTGATAAATATAGTGCAAGTGCAACTACTCAAGCTATCTATGATGTATACATAGATATGCTATCTCCATAAAAACGCCCCAAGATGCTTCTTTATTAACCAAATACTTTTCTTAAAATATCGGTTACTCTTGCACTAGGATTATCTCTTATTTTCAATTCTTCTTGCGCAACTTTCAAAAACAAACCGTCAAGTGCTTTATCAGTCACATAATTAGTCAAGTTAGTATTTACCTTAGTTACAAAAGGCAATTTATTGTATGCCGACGTAATGTCTGTCCAATACTTGGTTGCATTTACGGCACTTAGTGCTTTTGATATCTCTGGTCTAAATGCTGATTTTAATGCATTAGATGTTTTTGACTTAAAATAGACGGTGGCCGCATTTTTATTTCCTTTTAAAATACCTACCGCATCACTAACATTCATTCCGGTAATAGCACTAACAAATATGGGTTTTGCTTTTATGGCAGCTTTTTCAGCAGCAGTATTCATGCTTTTCTCAAAATTATCAACCATGGTATTCATTCCCAGGGACCTTAGTTTTGTTGCTACTTGTTGCACTTCTTTAGGAAAAGGAATGCGTATCAGCGCATTTTTCAAATAAGCACCCGGTTTATTTAAATCTCTCGAAGCGTTACCAGTACCTATAGTTAAAGCTTGTTTTAATCCTTTTATAATGTCACCATTGCTCAAGCTACCAGAAACTCCGTAGCTCCCTGCCTTTTTTTGTGCCACCTTGGTTATCCTATCCAGCGAATCACATGACGTTACACTTATCAATGCAATCAATGCAACACACCCAGCTTTTTTTACGTTCATCATAGATCAAATGTATTTATTTAAACTCAAATTTTGTACTTGAATTAGGCTGACGTACATATTTATATCAAAATCATGCATTTCACGCCCTAATTTCATAAAAACATAAACGCTCAACAGCCCTATATAACACATCATCCGAGCTTAAAACAGAAAATCGATTGTTTTGGTACGTTTAGCGAAGATTCTTGTTTATCAAACAATCACATTCAAAAGAAGCGGCTAATAGGTCTTATTTTCGGTTAAACTTAAAACAAAGAGCTATGAATAAAATGAAAAATTTAATGTTTGGAGTAGTCCTATTAGGATTAGCCCTTACCGGATGTGACAAAACGGCTATAGAAGAATCTGTACCAGATGTACCAACAATACCTGAAATTGCACACGCCATAGTTATTGACGCAATTATCAATCAAGATCTCGGAAACTTGTCGCTTAAAATGGACCAAGTTGATGTTGCAACAGGACTCGATTACAAAGATTTAACCGATTATTTGGAGATAGAAACAGGAGAAGTACTTATTGACGTAGTTGACGAAAATGGTACAATTTTAGCCAGTTCAAGTTACACTTTTGAAGATGATAAGTACTACAATGTAATATTGGTTATGGACGAAGAAGGTGTGAATCCTACCATTGAAGTACTCGATCAAAGTTATAATGATTTTGAGCTAAGTGATGCTTACGCTAACGAACTAGGATACAACGACGGGAATGCGTCTGTTTATGCTGTCAATGCAGTAAGCTATAACGCAGCGTACAAAGATCAAAATTTATTAATTGATGTTGATTACTCTACCAGTGGATTTGCTTTTCTTGATGAATACCTTGCTCTAGAATATGGCGAAGTGACTGATGTGTTTTATGGTAACGACCTATTAATTAGTGATTTGGATATTTCCTTATCTGCTACAGAATTATCTGACCTTTTAGAAGATGAAACAGGATTTATCGTTATCTCTGAAACCTTGTTAGAAGATTTAGGATTTGAGAACGCAGGAAGATATACCGTTATAATTTTAGGAGATGAATTTAATTTCGATTCAATTATTATAGATCACTTAGATGCAGGTTTAGTAGCTGAATAAGTACATAGTTTCATAAGTGGTAAGGGTGTTGGGATATTTCAACACCCTTATTTTTTTGCGTTATATGCTCATAATGAGTGACTCTCTTTTCGAAAACCTAAAAATCCCCTCTTTAGTTCGCACAAAAACAGTAATTTAGTTATCAACTTTATACCTGCAGGTAACAAAATAAGATTACTATGATTAAGGATCTACTTTTATGTTTTATTGGTGGTACTATGCTCTCACTGAATTTAAATGCACAGGTTGTCAATAGTATAGGTATAGAAACAAAATCATTTGATGAAAAAACTTACATTGAAATTATAGAAGCTAGCATAGATACCATGTATGAGAAAACCATGTTTATCACGTGGAAAATGTATGATGGGAAAGATATTTATCTTAAAATACCTATGAATAGGGTTTTATTGCTCCCTTCAAAAATGGAAATTTCATATGTTGAATTTGAGTTTGATTACAGAGCTGTGCAACAGAAAATAATTG
>JBLIDJ010000027.1:0-24059 GCA_047634195.1 Flavobacteriales bacterium | reverse complement strand
TCTGTTTTGCAGCCAGCATTTTCCAACGACACCAAAATTTCACTGTCAACTCCAAAAAAATCAGTCCAATGAAGGATGCTATTTTTTGCTTTACCTTTAGTTTTGAATTGAACATTCGCTGTTCCGAAGATGTCGCTAATCCCCACTGCATCAATCCAAGGAGCAAGCAGTTTCAAGTCGATTTCATTTGTGCCCCAAATATTGAAAAAAGGATCTTTCAAACGGGCTATTGCTCCTTGTATGCTTAGTTTAGATGTTTTGTTTTCCGCAGAAAAATGATCAATTTTTATCTTGTCAACGCCTGATTTAGTGGCGTTAGTGTATTGTCCTTTTAGTTGAATGTTTTCTAATTTCCAATTGTACTTATCCCATTCCCAAGAGCCATCTTTCCATGAAACATCTACCACAACTATAGGGTTGGATTTTGCTCCCCAAACGCCTGTCAAAGTAGCATTAGCATTGGTATATCCTTTCCAATCCCATTCGATTTTATAGTCAGGCAACCACACCAAGTCTTTCATTACTTGTTGTATCTCCCATTGATTTCCTTTAGCATTTACATTACATATGATGCCATTCTGAGATTCGACAAACTTTCCAGAAAGAGACAAAAACAAGTTGCCATAATGAAGGTTTGAAGGATTAAATTGCCAAACACCTTCAGATAAATTAACACTGATACTCGTGTTAAGTTTTATGTTTTTATCCTGAATATATTTTACGTTATTGGCTTCGAAATTCTTTAGATAAATATCTCCGACACTTATTAAATCGAACTGCGATGAGGAAAAATTACCTTTTAGGGAAACATCGTTAATCTTTGCTATAAGGGTAAGCTCCTTGGTCTTGTTCCTGTAATTTACCAAAATGTTGTTAAATAGAATTTTCTCTATTGCCACATTCAACCGGTCATCGCTTTTATTTTCTGCTCCTTGATATATCTCATTCCACTTGACTTTTTCAGTCATGGAAATAAACCCATCTGAAATTGATATGAGCGAAACATCATATTTACTGGAGAGAAAACTAAAGGGATTGCACGCAAAATTGAGCTCATCAAAAAAGGCAAGCGTATCTTTTTTAGCATCAGGACTTAAAACCAACACTTCTTTAATACCAATACTGGTTTTTGGGAAATGTTGGAATAGACTAATCTCTATTTCTTGAAAACTGATGGGGGTAGAAAACTGATCGTTTAGGTTATCTAGTACAATCTGCTTTACATCGTCTTTGTAGATAAATCCTACAACAACACTTATCAGCGAAAAGCATAGGAACAGTATTAAAAGTATAGTGAAAAATCGTTTTATCAATTTCATCAATGCGTCTTAATTCTATTAAAAAACGATCGTTTAATTATCTTATTTCAATTACATACGTTTGAGCAAGATAATTTCTTCTTGCGTAAGCATACGGAATTTCCCTCTTGGCAAATCTTTTTTGGTAAGCCCCGCAAAAACAACTCTGTCAAGCTTTTTAACAAAATAACCATAGTGCTCAAAAATTCGTCGCACAATACGGTTTCTTCCAACATGAACTTCAATACCTACTTGGTGCTTGTCTTCACCTACGTAAGAGATAGAATCTGCTTTCACAAAACCATCTTCTAGGTCTATTCCGTTTCTTATTTCGTCAAGGTGTGCAGGCAAAACTTTTTTGTCTAACTCAACATGATAAAGCTTTTTGTGCTCCATGCTTGGATGCGTAAGCTTCATAGCTAAGTCACCATCATTAGTAAAAAGTAATAATCCGGTGGTTTCTTTATCTAAACGTCCTACCGGGAAAATTCGCTCTTTACAGGCATTTTTCACCAAATGCATCACTGTTTTTTGATGAAAAGGATCTTTTAGTGAGGTAATAAAATCTTTTGGCTTATTTAATATCAGGTATTGCATTTTCTCCAAACGCAAGGTTTGACCATCGCATTTGACAACATCGCCTGGCATAACTTTGTAGCCCATTTCTTGAACTATTTTGTCGTTTACCAAAACAACACCCGCAACAATCAAGGTGTCAGCATCTCTTCTGGCACACACTCCAGCGTTGGCAATATATCTGTTTAAGCGAATGCCATCTTCTGGTCTTTTCTGAGGTTTAGGCGCGCTCGATTTTTTTACAAACCCAGGTTTATTATATGTCTTGTGATGCTTTTTCTCTCCGTCTTCGTCTTTTTCTTGGTTCTTTTTCTTGAACGCAGGGTGAAAACTTCCTTTGTTCTTGTTAGAAGAACCTTTTCCAGAGCTAGAACTTGATGGTTTTCTAGCACTTCCTCTCCCAGTATCAGCTGATTTTTTTCGCATTGACATAGCCTACATAATTTTTGCAAAGGTAAGGTATTATAGAGCTTTAACCTATCGCATTAAATGCGTCAGAAATCAAATTTATTTTGTGTGAATTATCAGTTGAAAAAACCACCTCAACCACATCAAATCTTACCTCTACGTCTTGTTTGTAATCTTCAATAAAAAGATTGGTAGCTTCTATCAGGTCCTTCCTTTTTTTAGAAGTTATAGCGTCTCTAGGATCTCCGTGTTCGTCACCGGTTCTTGATTTAACTTCAATAACCACCAAGAAACCTTGATGCGTGGCTATCAAGTCTATTTCATATTTGTATTTCCGCCAGTTGGCATATTTTATTTTATAGCCTTGTTTTATCAAGTACTCTCGAGCTATTTCTTCTCCTTTTTTCCCTATTTCGTTATGTTCAGCCAATAATTAATTGATTTTTTGTTCCTGTAGTTAAGCGTGCTCGTTGTCCAATAGGTACAGCAAGGTTGTTGTTTTGATGACCTACTGGAAAATCAAACACAATAGGTATATTCAGCGTGTTTGTAATGTTCAAGATACTTTCTTTAGCACTAAATCCAAAAGGGATATTGTTGTCATTCATGTCACTCATTCCGCCTACAAGTATTGCTTTTATGTTAGAAAACCAACCCCCATATTGCAAGGTTTGCAACATCCTGTCTATGTGATATAAATATTCATCTAAATCTTCGAAAAACAAAATACAACCATCTGTTTTATATTGCCAAGGTGTTCCATTAAGGGAATATAGCATGGAAAGATTTCCACCAACTATTTTTCCTTGAACATCAATTTCATTTGAAAACTCTCCAGTCCATTCGTAGCTTACTTCATCGGTTGTCAGACATTCTATTAAAGATTTCAAAGACTCTGGAGTATTGTCCTTCACATTAATAGGCATGGTGGCATGCAAACTCATGATGCTTTTCGACATCAGCCAAGCATGAATAACAGTTACGTCGCTATACCCAATCACCCATTTCAGGTTTTTGGTTGGGTCAATGTTTTGTAAAAACGGCATTAATCGAATAGAACCATATCCACCACGCGCACACCAAATAGCTTTTACATTTTCATCTTCCAGTGCTGTAATCAAATCAGATGCTCGTTGCTTGTCCGTTCCGGCAAACTGATGAAAACTCTCGAAAATATGTGCACCAAAACTGTAGGTAAATCCTTGATCAGTAATCCAGTTTAGTGCCGGTTTTAGCTCACTAAGTGTAATTTTTCTAGCTGTAGAAATGATTCTTATTTCATCTCCTTTTGTTAAGCGTTGAGGAATGTGCATTAAGTCTAGATTTGGCTTGTTATATTTGTGCTAATTTAATAAACACTTTGCTGCTTGAAAGTTAACAATAAACTTACAGTTACCGCTGCATTACCATATGCAAACGGTCCTCTTCATATTGGTCATCTCGCCGGTGCTTACTTGCCTGCCGACATATACGTAAGATACATGCGTAAGCAAGGCAGAGATGTTGTATTTATCTGTGGATCAGATGAACACGGCGCTGCTATCACGCTCCGCGCAAAAAAAGAAGGCATCAATCCTCAAGCGATTATCGATAAATACCATACGATCAACAAACAAGCGTTTGATGATATGCATATTTCTTTTGACATTTTTCATAGAACAAGTAGTGAGCTGCATCACCAAACATCTCAAGATTTTTTTACTAAGCTAAATGACAAAGGTTCTTTCACTGAGCAAGTAAGTGAGCAATATTACGACGAAGAAAACAATCAGTTTTTAGCTGATAGATATATTATTGGTACGTGCCCAAAGTGTGACTTTGACAACGCTTATGGCGATCAGTGCGAAAAATGTGGCTCTACGCTTAGTCCTGAAGAATTGATTAATCCAAAATCAACAATTAGCGGCAATGTTCCCATTATTAAAAAAACATCGCATTGGTATTTACCAATGAACAAACACGAAGATTGGCTTCGAGACTACATAGAAAACGGAACGTTAGAAGGCAAACCTCATCACGACGTGAAAACATGGCGTAACCAAGTGGTGGGTCAATGTAAAAGCTGGATAGACGGTGGGCTTTTGCCTAGAGCTATGACCCGTGATTTGGACTGGGGGGTAAAAGTTCCATTACCTACTGCTGACGGAAAAGTATTGTATGTTTGGCTTGACGCTCCTATTGGATATATTTCTGCCACCAAACAATGGGCCGCAGACAACGGAAAAGATTGGGAGCCTTATTGGAAAGACGAAAGCAGTGAGTTAATTCACTTTATAGGAAAAGACAACATTGTTTTTCATGCCATTATTTTCCCAATTTTATTAAAAGAACATGGTGGATATGTTTTGCCTAAAAACGTGCCTGCCAATGAGTTTTTAAACTTAGAAGGAAACAAAATATCTACGAGTAGAAACTGGGCAGTTTGGATAAACGAGTATATCAAAGAATTGCCGAACAAAGAAGATGTACTAAGATATGTACTGTGTAGCATTGCTCCAGAATCTAAGGATAGCGAATTTACTTGGAAAGATTTTCAAGCAAGAAACAACAACGAATTGGTAGCCATCCTCGGTAATTTCATTAACAGGGTGTTGGTCCTTACCAATAAGTATTACGACGGTAAAGTGCCTGCCAAGCATGAGTTATCTGAATTAGATAGTAGCACCTTAGCAGATTTAAAAGCGATACCTGCCAAGATAAATACAGCAATAGAAGCACATAAATACAGAGAAGCACTGTCGGAAGCTATGAACATAGCAAGATTAGGCAATAAGTATTTGGCAGAAACAGAACCTTGGAAGTTGATCAAAACTGATGAGGCAAGAGTAGAAACGATTATGAATATTGCTCTGCAAATTTGTGCTTCGTTGGCCATTGTTTTTGAACCTTTTATGCCCGCTTCATCAACAAAGATAGCTTCCTTGTTAAAACAAACGTCATTGTCTTGGGAAGATGCTGGAAAAGAGGCCTTGTTACCTGAAGGTCATCAGATAAACACACCAAGTTTGTTATTCGAAAAAATTGAAGATGAGTTAGTTGCTCAACAAATGGCAAACCTAGAAGCCAGTAAGCAGCAAGAAAAAACAATTGCCGTACAAAAGGACAACGCAACGTTTGACAACTTTGCTGCGTTAGATATACGCGTAGGTGAAATTATTGAAGTGGAGTCCATTAAAAAAGCCAATAAATTATTGAAACTTACTGTTGACACTGGTTTAGACAAGAGAACAGTTGTTTCAGGAATTGCCGAGCATTTTAAAAAGGAAGAAATATTAGGTAAAAAAGTTTCGTTAATCATTAACTTAGAGCCACGAAAGTTAAAAGGGGTATTGTCTGAGGGGATGATATTGATGGCGGAAGAAAATGATGGTAAACTATCCTTTGTTAGTCCTCCCGAAGGACTTTCTAATGGAAGTGTCATTAAGTAGATAGTAGTTATGAACTAAGTCTGTGATGAATAAATTATATATTTACGCGACTTTATGTAATAATAAACATGAATAAAATGAAATTTGTAATTAGCCTAATTTGTGCTTTCTGTCTTTCCAATGCAGTGTTGGCGCAAGCACCTATAAATGATTCTTTGGTCAATGCAATTCCTATTTGTCCTAACATTGAGTACCAAGGAACAAATAAATACGCTACACCAGATAGCCTTGAAAACATTAATCCTGCATGGGATAATGAATGTAATAACAAAGAACAAAATACAGTTTGGTATAAGTTTAAAACCAACCATGAAATAGGGTATTTACAAATTAAATTTTCAAATATTTCTTGTTTGTTGGCTGCAGGAAAAAGTGATTCGCTTGAAGCGATGATTATAGACTTTGATTTTGACTCTTCAAAGCCACAGGAGGCATACAATTCTGGCTGTTCCATGGGAAAACATGGTGAAGATTTTGTGGTTAGTAGTGATTTTCCACTTAAACCTTTGCACGAATATTATTTGGTGATTGATGGTGTACACGATTTTAATACTGGAGAAACGGCAGAATGTGATTTTACCCTAGAACTTTCTGGAGAGAGTGCTGATATTAATATCGTCACCATTCCAGTAAATGCTTCTAGGTCTTTGTTGTTAGGTCAACGATTGAAATTGAATGCAATAGGTGCTTCAGGCGACAAAAACAATGTAGCATGGACTCCAAGGGACTTAAATGTCATTGAAGATCCAAATAGTAAAATAACCTATGTGTTTCCAGTAGCTGAAACTACAACCTACAGAGTTGTTTCTCGTAATTCTTTTTATAGCGACACACTGGTTTGTACCCTAACAGATTCTATTGTGCTTTATGTAAACGAGCAACTAAATCCCTACAATACCTTTACTCCTAATGGAGATGGATTTAATGATTTATGGGTAATTCCTAAGATTGATGAAATTGATGAGTTTAAGAATGCTGAAGTAACGGTTTTTAACCGATGGGGTCAAATAGTTTATAAAGTTGTTGGTTATGATAATAATAAGGGATGGGATGGATATTATAAAGGAAGTCCTGTGCCTGAAGCTACTTATTACTGGATAATAAAGCTGAATGACTTTTTTAATAACAATGGAAAATACGCCGGTTCGGTAACCATAATACGTTAATGCAATGAAAAAAATTACTACACTATCACTTTTCGTTGTTTTAGCAGTTGGTGCTGTTGCTCAACAATCTTCACATTACACCCAATACATGATGAACAATTTTGCGTTTAATCCTGCAGTTGCTGGTAGCAAAGATTGTATCAACATGAAAGTTGGATATAGAGAACAATGGAGGGGTTTTGAAGGGAACCCTAATACAGCTTTTGCTACAATTCATTCTGCGATAGCCAAAAGAGGTGTTCGAAACAATTCAAATAATCATGCCATAGGTTTGCGTTTGATAAACGATGAAACGGGTATTACAGCGCGAACATCTTTGAATTTCGCATACTCCTATCATATGAAAGTTAGCAAAAAATACGTGCTTTCTAGTGGCCTCTTTGCTGGGTTTTTGCAATACAAAATGGAAGGTAACGAAATTGAAGTTGGCAATTATGCAGATCCTGCTATTGGTCAATCACAATCTGTCATTGTTGCACCAGATTTAACGTTTGGTTTGTGGTTATATTCCAATAGAGACTATGCTGGTTTATCTATTAATAAAGTTGTTGAATCAAAGATCCCAGATGTTGGTATAGACACCTATTTCTCTAGATCCTACATTCTTACTGCAGGTAGAAAATATGGCGATTTAAGAGGTATTAACTTTATACCATCTTTTAAGATGGAATACGTATTCAAAGCGCCTGTTTCTGTTGACTTGAGTTTTGTTGTTGATTACAATAATCAGTTTGGTGTGGGTGTTAACTACCGAGTTGAAGATGGTGTTGGATTTATGGCAAGAGCAAGCTTTTTCAGATACTTTACTTTTGGATACTCTTACGATTTAGTAAGCTCAGACATTAAATATGGTGGTTCCGATACACATGAAATTTTGCTTGGAATAACAGCATGCCCTAAGGATGGTAGAGCTAAATCAATAGAATGCCCTACATATTTCTAACCGTATTTTGATATTACAAAAAAAGGCTGCTTTTTCAAGCAGCCTTTTTTTGTAATATTATATCCTCAATTATTTTTCGAGAGTTCCTCTAATCGCTTGTTCTCTTTCTATTGCTTCAAATAGTGCTTTAAAGTTTCCTTTACCAAAACTTTTTGCTCCTTTACGTTGGATTATTTCATAAAACAAGGTAGGTCTATCTTCCACCGGTTTGGTGAAAATTTGCAATAGGTATCCTTCTTCATCTCTGTCCACCAAAATATTTAAGGCTTTCAAATCTTCTAGGTCTTCATCAATATCACCAACACGATCCAATAAATCGTCGTAATACGTATTTGGGACATTTAAGAATTCTACGCCTCTTTTTTTCAATTCAGCAACTGTTTTCAATACATCGTTGGTAGCTAGTGCAATGTGTTGTACTCCTGCTCCTTTGTAAAAATCAAGGTATTCTTCAATTTGAGATTTCTTTTTACCATCAGCAGGTTCGTTGATTGGGAATTTCACATACCCATTACCATTTGAAACTACTTTTGACATCAATGATGTGAATTCAGTAGAAATATCAGTGTCATCAAATGTGATGAGTAATTTAAAGCCCAGTACGTCTTCGTAAAACTTAACCCATTTGTCCATTCCACCTAACTCAACATTACCCACACAGTGGTCAATGTATTCTAATCCAAGAGGCTCAGAAATTTGAGGTTTAGTGCTCGCTTGATATCCAGGCATAAATGCGCCTGTATAATTTTTTCGCTCTACAAATGTGTGAATGGTTTCACCATACGTATGAATAGCAGCAACAACTACTTCACCAAACTCATCAGAAATGGTTTTAGGTTCAAAAGCTACTTTTGCCCCTCTTTTGGTTGTTTCTTCAAATGCTTTTCTAGCATCATCAACCCATAGTGCCATTACTTTTACACCATCGCCATGCATACGTACATGCTGTGATATTACGCTTTCTGGATCAAATGAAGTAGTAAGTACCAATCTTACTTTTCCTTGTTGAAGAACATACGACGCTCTATCTTTTAGACCTGTTTCTGGCCCAGCATAGGCTACCAACTGATAACCAAATGCTACTTGATAATAATAAGCTGATTGTTTAGCGTTTCCAACATAGAACTCCATGTGGTCTGTTCCCAATAAGGGTAAAAAATCTTCAGCAGGATTAAAATCCTTATGAAGATCTGCGAGTTTATTTTCTGATTGCATAAGTTATTTAGTTACTGTTTATAATTTGTATTTATCTTCCATCCAAGAATTGAAGTAATCTCCATCATCTAATTTCATGGCTGCTTCTGTCACTTTTAATGGTCTAAAGGTATCTACCATAACCGCTAATTCATCGGTTTTAGTTTTACCAATACTACGTTCCATGGCTCCAGGATGAGGTCCATGAGGTATTCCACCAGGGTGCAAGGTAATTAATCCTTTTTCAACATGGTTTCTACTCATAAAATCCCCATCAACATAGTACAACACTTCGTCAGAATCTATGTTGCTATGGTTGTAAGGTGAAGGCACTGATTCTGGGTGGTAATCATAAAGTCTAGGGCAAAAAGAACAAACAACAAAAGCATCCGTTTCAAACGTTTGATGCACTGGTGGTGGTTGATGCACTCTTCCGGTGATTGGCTCAAAATCATGAATAGAAAAAGCATACGGGAAATTATATCCATCCCAACCCACTACATCAAATGGATGTGTGGCATATACTACTTCGTGAAGGCTTTGTTCTTTTTTTATTTTCACTACAAACTCACCTATTTCATCGTGTGTTTCTAATTTTTCTGGCGTTCTAAAATCTCTTTCACAATAAGGTGAATGCTCTAGTAGTTGTCCAAAATAATTTCTGTATCGTTTAGGCGTGTAAAGCGGCCTAAATGATTCAACGATAAATAAGCGGTTGTCAGCAGTGTCAAAATCAATTTGATAAATCATACCTCTTGGTACTACCAGATAATCGCCATACCCAAAAGTGATATTTCCCAATTGTGTTCTTAGCGTTCCTGTTCCTTTATGCACAAAGATCATCTCATCGGCATCCGCATTTTTATAAAAATAAGAACGCAAAGACTCGGTAGGTGCTGCCAGTACAATGTGGCAATCGCTATTGACCAACACGGCTACTCTGCTTTCCAAATAATCGGCAGTTGCTGGCACTTGAAACCCTTTTAAAGCTAACGGGGTGATGTTGTTGTTTACCGCAATTTTAGGGCTTACATCTTTCGATTCTCTTATTTCGCGAATAATTGTTGGTCTATGTAAGTGATATAAAAGAGATGACATTCCATCAAAACCGATGGTTCCAAACAATTGTTCGTAGTGATATTCACCATTCTCTTTTTTAAACGTCGTATGTCGTTTATGAGGAATGTTACCTAACCTAGTATAAAATGGCATATAAATATTATTATTGATACTTATGCAAAAATAGTAAATGACAAAAGAAACTCGTACAAAGAGACAAGTAGTTATTGGTAAAGATAAGTCATTCGCCTATTTTTGTTTCATTAATAAACGTTATGAAAAAAGATATAATTCTTGTAATTGGCTCTAGTGGCCAAATAGGATCTGATTTAATTCAAGCTCTTAGAGCTGATTATGGGGCAGATAATGTCATTGCTTCTGACATAAGACCCGCCACTGAGGAAATAGCAAATGGGGGGCCTTTTGAGTTACTTGACGCTACAGATAAGTCTGCAGTGTATGCCGTCATCAAAAAATATAATGTTAATCAGGTGTATTTATTAGCAGCACTTTTGTCTGCTACAGCTGAAACCAACCCGCAATTAGGTTGGGATTTAAACATGAATTCGATTTCGCACATCCTGGATATTGCTAGAGAAAATCAATTAGACCAAATATTTTACCCAAGTTCTATTGCTGTATTTGGTTCGACAACTCCTAAAATATTAACACCTCAGCGTACCATCATGGAACCTACTACGGTTTATGGTATTACCAAACAAGCGGGAGAACGCTGGGCAGAATATTATTTTAGAAGATATAAAGTAGATATTAGAAGTATTCGTTACCCTGGTTTGATAAGCTATAAGGCAGATCCAGGTGGAGGAACTACTGACTATGCTGTGAAGATTTATCATGATGCGCTTACGACAAAACATCATGAATGTTTTTTAAGTGCTGACACAGTGCTACCCATGATGTATATGCCCGATGCTATTCGAGCAACCATTAACCTTATGCAATCAGACGCAAGTAAAATAAGTATTCGCAGCAGTTACAATTTGGCAGGCATTAGCTTTAGTCCAGAAGAAATTGCTGAAAACATTGCGCAACATGTTGATGGATTTAAGATAAGTTATGCGCCTGATTTCAGACAAGCAATTGCAGATAGCTGGCCTCAAAGTATTGATGACTCTTTTGCTCAAAATGACTGGGGTTGGAAACCTGAATTTGGTTTAGACGAAATGACCCAAGACATGCTCAAAAATTTAGCAATTCGACTTAAAATAGGTCAATAAGCTAAGCACTAATAATGATAAAACCCCCATCAATCTAAGGTTAGATTGATGGGGGTTTTATCTAACCCGAATGATGCATTAGAACTTTATAAGGCGGGTTTAATTCATAATTGCCGCAATGCCTGGCAATTCTTTTCCTTCTAAGTATTCTAACATGGCGCCGCCACCTGTGCTTACATGACTCACTTGGGACCCAAGTCCAAACATATTGATTGCAGCAACAGAGTCGCCTCCACCAATTAAAGAGAAGCCACCTTTACTTGTTGCTTTTACAATAGCATCGGCTATGGCTTTAGTACCTGCTCTAAAATTTTCCATTTCGAAAACTCCCATAGGCCCATTCCACAGGATAGTGTTTGACTTTTCTATACAATCAACATAGGCTTCAATAGCTTTAGGCCCAATATCTAAGCCCATATACCCATCAGGAATATCTGTTGTATCGCATGTTGTAATGGTCGCTTCGTTGTCAAATTTATTAGCGGCTAAAGTATCGATAGGCAATATTATGTTTACGCCTTTTTGTTTTGCTTTTTCAAGTATGTTTTTTGCTGTTTCTACAAAATCATCTTCGATCAAGGAATTTCCTACATTTCCGCCTAATGCTTTTGCAAAAGTATAAGCCATTCCGCCACCAATAATAATGTTTTGCACAGCATCCATTAAATTATTGATGATGACAATTTTACTTGAAACTTTCGCGCCTCCTACAATAGCCGTAATGGGAGGTTTCCCTTGACTAAGTACTTTAGAAACACTGGTGATTTCTGCGTTTAGTAGATATCCGAACATTTTGTCGTTCGGAAAAAATTTGGCTACAACAGTTGTAGAAGCATGCGCTCTATGTGCGGTTCCAAACGCATCGTTAATATAAACATCGCCAAGAGAAGCTAGTTCTTTAGCAAAACTCTCTGTTCCAGTTGTTTCTTGTTTGTAAAACCGCAGGTTCTCAAGTAACAGTATTTCACCAGATTTTAAATTTTTAGCAGCAGTTTCTGCTTTTTCTCCTATGCAGTCATCTACAAACTTAACTGGCATGTTTACTAGTTTAGCAACCTCATTCACAATGTTTTTTAGAGAAAACTTATCTTCAGCGATAGCTTTCGGCCTTCCCATGTGCGACATAAGAATAACAGAACCACCATCGGCCAACACTTTAAGAATAGTAGGTATGGCTGCTTTTATTCTGGTGTTATCTGTTACCTCTAAGGCGTCATTTAAGGGCACGTTAAAATCGACACGAATAAGAGCTTTCTTGTCTTTAAACGAATAAGAATCTATATGTTGCATAATCAAAATTTAAAGCCGCAAAGGTAGCAAATGAACCTTATTTGAACGTGCAGCCCAGTCAAAATAAATTATCTTTGGACTCAATTAAAATAGGATTGTAGGTATAAAAGATGTTGTTTAAACAAATCATTGGTCAGGAAGAGCTAAAACAAAAGCTAGTTTATAATATAAGCAAAGGCCGAATAAGCCATGCTCAATTATTTGTTGGCCCTGTGGGTTCTGGCAATTTAGCACTAGCCTTGGCATATGCGCAATATTTATTTTGTAAAAATCCAACGGAAAATGATAGTTGTGGCGAGTGTCCATCTTGTATAAAATTTGAAACACTCCAACATCCTGATCTTCATTTTTCATTTCCTATATTTAGTAACAAAGACAAACCCACGAGTGCAAGTCATAGAGTAGACTGGACTAAATCGGTTTCAAACGACCCTTATTTAAGCGAGTCAGATTGGTACACATCCTTAGGTGGAGAAAACAAACAGGGCTTAATTGGCAAAGATGAAAGCAATCATATACTAAAGTCTTTGTCGCTAAAATCTTATGAAGGTGGGTATAAGGTTTTAATTATTTGGCTACCGGAAAGGATGAATGCTTCTTCGGCCAACAAGTTGTTGAAAATTATTGAAGAACCGCCTCAAAAAACAGTATTTTTACTGGTTTGTCATAATTACGAAATGTTGCTGCCAACCATCATTTCAAGAGTTCAATTGGTCAAAATAAACCGACTGAAAACAGAAGAAATTGCTGCTGGACTCATGAGCACTGGCTTGAATCAAACTCAAGCCAATGGATTGGCAAAAATAGTTGATGGTAATTGGCATGAAGCAAAACAACAAGCAAATGATCTAGGCCCAGATCATGATTTTTTGGTCTTATTTCAGGAATGGTTGCGGTTTTGTTTTAAAAAAGAAATAAGTGAATTAGTAGTCTGGTGTGAAGACACCAGCAAGTTAGGAAGAGAACGATTAAAGCAGTTTTTGCAATATGGCTTGCACTTGATTCGTCAAAGTGTGCTGAAACATTATACCAACGATAGTTTGAATCAAACTTCGGGAAAGGAAAGTGAGTTTTTGCAGAAATTTTATTTATTTATCCATGAACAAAACGTGATGTTATTCGCCTCAGGATTTGAAAAAGCAATAACTCACATCATGCGAAATGCTAATGCTAAAATTGTGTTGCTCGACCTTTCTTTAAATATGTGCGTATATATACATAAAGGCGCACCAAAAAGATAAATATATGAGTTGTGGAAGTTGCTCAACAGGCAAAACAGGAGTGCCAGGCGGATGTAAAAGTAATGGCTCTTGTGGTACAGGAGGTTGTGGAAAGTTACATGTGTTTGACTGGCTTTCAAACATGGCTTTACCTATTGGATATAAAGCATTTGAAGGCGTAGAGATTCGATTTAAAAGTACGCGTAAGATTTTTTACAGAAATGCACATGCACTCCAACTATTTGTTGGCGATGTAGTCGCAGTAGACACAAGTCCAGGATATGATGTTGGTATCGTATCAGCAGTGGGAGAACTTGCTAAGATTCAAATGGATCGTAAAGAAGGTAAAAGCGATACGTACGATCTTAAAAAGATCATAAGAAAAGCGACAGAGGAAGATATTAAAATATGGCAAGATGCGCGTGAAGGTGAAGAAAAAACCATGTACCGCTCAAGAATTTTAGCTTCGGAGTTAAAGCTTCAAATGAAAATTTCGGATGTAGAATACCAAGGTGATCGTTCCAAAGCCATCTTTTATTACACTGCAGAAGATCGTGTCGATTTTAGAGAACTTATCAAGAAACTAGCCGAGGAATTTAAAGTGCGTGTTGAGATGAAACAAATTGGTTCTCGACAAGAAGCTGGCCGCCTAGGCGGGATTGGATCTTGTGGTCGTGAATTGTGTTGTTCTACTTGGTTAACAGATTTCAGAACTGTTTCAACTAGTGCAGCTCGTTACCAACAGCTTTCTATCAACCCACAAAAGCTAGCTGGTCAATGTGGTAAACTAAAATGCTGCCTTAACTATGAGTTAGACATGTACCTAGAAACCATCAAAGATTTTCCAGACAGTCAAACCAAACTTGCGACCAAAAAAGGTAGAGCATTCAATATCAAAACCGATATTTTCAGAGGATTAATGTGGTTTGTGTATGAAGGAACTGGGATGAATTCGCCTATTCCTTTAGAAGTTGCTCGTGTGCATGAAATTATAAAAATGAATGAAGAAGGTACTAAACCGGACGATTTAAAAGATTTCATGAAAGTTGAAGTGGTTGTTCATGAGCCTGATTATGAAAACGTTGTTGGTCAAGATAGTTTAACACGATTTGACAATCAGAACAAACGTAAAAAGAAGAAAAAGACTTTCAAAAAAACACCCGCTGGTGAAAACAAAAATGAAGCATCAGCGTCTAATAAACCTAGGCAAGAGAGAGGGCCTGGGAATAATGCACAAAAAAGAAAACCTAATAATAGAAGAAAACCCAATAACAATCAACAAAAAAGCCCTGATGCTAAATAATATTATCATCTTGTTTGCAAGCGTTTTAGTTATCGGATGCAGCGCGCCTCCTGCATTTGAAAACTATCAAGAAATTGTGGATGAAACATGGAGTCTCGAAGATACCATTGTTTCCAATTTTCCAATTTTGGATACGCTTCAATCCTATAATTTTTTTGTTAACCTGAGGAATAACAACAACTACAATTATAGTAATTTATATGTTTTCATCTACACCTCTTTTCCAAATGGGAAAAACATGACCGATACGGTTGAATGTGTCTTGGCGCATCCTGATGGTAGATGGATAGGTTCAGGATTTGGCTCTGTGTACGACAATAGGATAATGTATAAGTACAAAAAACGTTTCCCTCTCACCGGTGAATACCAAGTCAGGATTATCCACGCTATGCGAGAGAAAGAATTACCCGGAATAATGGATGTAGGATTCAGGCTAGAAAAAACAACAAATTGATGCAATAGTTTCAGAATATGGACAATGTTAAAAGAAAGATTTTTACTCGGTTTACAATAATATTTTGGAGTTTGCTATGCCTACCTGTTTTAGTCATAGGTTTTATGCTAATAAAAGCCTCTTACAGTGATTTACCGACTTTTGAAGATTTAGAAAACCCTAATAGTAACCTAGCAACGGAAGTGTTTTCTTCTGATAATCAATTGTTAGGTAAATATTTTCAAGAAAACAGAACCAATGTAAAGTTTGAAGAGATACCTCCTGCAATGATACAGGCTTTAATTGCGACAGAAGACGCGAGGTTTTACAGCCATTCTGGTGTTGACATCAGAGCCTTATTCAGAGTTGTAAAAGGAGTATTGACTAACAATATGAGTCAAGGAGGGGGAAGTACAATTTCTCAACAATTGGCCAAGATGTTGTTTCACAAACGAAACAAAAATATTTGGGATATCATCAACCAAAAATTTCAAGAATGGATTATCGCTGTTCGTCTTGAAAGGCAATATACCAAAGAAGAAATAATAACGCTTTATTTAAACAAATTTGACTTTGTTAATAATGCCGTAGGAGTTAAGTCTGCTGCGCAAGTGTATTTTAATGTTACACCAGACTCTCTGCGATTAGAACAATGCGCATTATTAGTTGGAATGGCAAAAAACCCAGCATTATACAACCCTGTTAGAAGGCCCGACACAACGCTTCACAGAAGAATGGTAGTATTAAAGCAAATGCAAAAACAAGAATATATTTCGGAAGCGGAATACGATTCATTGCGTTCACTTCCTTTACAGTTAGTTTTCAATAGAGTTGATCATGCAGAAGGGTTAGCTACTTATTTTAGAGAAAACCTACGTGCTGAGATGAGGCGTTTGTTTAGTGACACCTTAGATAATGGTTTGCCGCTGATTATGAATGAAGACAGTACTCCATATAATATCTATCAAGATGGGCTGAAAGTTTTTACGACGATAGATTCTCGTATGCAGAAATACGCGGAAGAGGCTGTTAAAAAACATTTGAAGACTTTTCTTCAACCAGAATTTTCCAAAGATTTAGCTGGGCGATCTAGAACCGGTAGAAAAAAGGCTCCATTTGACTGGAGAGTAAGCGATGCAGAAATTAACAGCATTCTAAAATCCACTATTAAACAAACGGAGAGATATCGAAATTACAGACAACTAAAAATGTCATGGGATTCAATTTTGTATCATTTCAATCAGCCTAATAAAACAACCGTGTTTAGCTGGAATGGTGATCTTGATACGGTTATAAGTCCGTTAGATTCTATTAGATACACGAAGTCCTTTTTAAGAGCTGGTTTTATGAGTATGGATCCTCATACTGGTTTTGTTAAAGCATGGGTAGGTGGGCCTGCCTTCAAATATTTTAAATACGATCATGTTAATCAAGGTAAAAATCAAGTAGGTTCTACATTTAAGCCTTTTGTTTATGCTACGGCTATCAGAGAAGGGCTTTCTCCTTGTACAAAAGTGGCCAATGTTATCACCTGTTTTGATATGCCTGAAGGGCAAGAACAATGGTGTCCAAAAAACTCGTCAGGAAAATATGAAGGAATTGTTTCATTGAAATACGGATTGGCTCATTCTATGAATACGGTTACAGCCTGGGTAATGAAAACATATGGCCCTGAAGCTGTAATAAAGTTAGCCAGAGATATGGGTATTACAAGTGATTTACCACCTGTACCATCATTATGTTTAGGTACCGCTGATCTTTCGCTATACGAATTGGTTGGAGCCAATGCTACATTTGCTAACAAAGGTTTATGGATAGAACCAAGTATTATTATTCGCATTGAAGATAAGAATGGTAATACCATATACGATGTTGCTCCAAAAGCTAAAGAAGCAATGGATGAAAATACCGCATTTTCCATGTTGGAATTAATGAAAGGCGTGGTTGATTATGGATCTGGTAACAGACTTAGAAGAGATTACAAATATGGGAATATAAAACATCCTATTGCTGGAAAAACCGGTACCACTCAGTCCAACTCTGACGGATGGTTTGTGGGAATTACGCCCGATTTAGTAAGTGGAGTTTGGGTTGGTGGAGAAGATCGTTCTATTCGATTTTCAAAAAACTCCTTAGGTCAAGGAGCTGTAATGGCATTGCCAATTTGGGGGTATTACATGAAAAGTATTTATGCTGATACAAGCATTAAAATCTCCAAAGGTGACTTTGAACGTCCTGCCGGTTTGGTAGGAAGCATTACAGATTGTGAAGACCATAAAAGTAATATTGATCAAAATTTTAAAGACGAGTCGGAAAACTGGTAAAAAACACTATTGACTATGAATAAAGTTGTAAAAAACGCACAAGAAGCAATCGAAGGCATCAAAGATGGTATGTTGCTAATGCTTGGCGGATTTGGCCTTTGCGGTATTCCTGAAAATTCTATTACTGCATTAGTAAGCTCTGGTGTGAAAGATTTAACCTGCGTATCTAACAACGCTGGAGTAGATGATTTTGGATTGGGATTGTTATTGAAAAAACGACAAATAAAAAAAATGATTTCGTCCTATGTGGGTGAAAATGACGAGTTTGAACGTCAAATGTTGAGTGGAGAATTAGATGTAGAACTTATCCCTCAAGGAACTCTTGCTGAGCGTTGCAGAGCTGGAGGAGCAGGAATCCCTGCGTTTTACACACCTGCTGGTTATGGCACAGAAGTAGCAGAAGGCAAAGAGACAAGAGAATACAATGGTAAAATGCACATTCTTGAGCATGGTATCGTAGCCGATTTTGCTATTGTCAAAGCTTGGAAAGGAGATACGAGTGGCAACCTAATTTTTAAAGGAACTGCTAGGAACTTCAATCCTATTATGGCCACCGCAGGCAAAATAACAATCGCAGAAGTGGAGGAATTAGTTGCTCCTGGAGAATTAGACCCGAACGAAATACATACGCCTGGTATTTTTGTGCAACGTATTTTTCAAGGTGTTGATTACGAAAAACGAATTGAGCAAAGAACTGTTAGGACAAATTAATTTGAAAATCAGTTGATTTGATAATGTGCTAATTCTTGTATATGAGAAATGATAAAAAAAATATTATTGTTGAGCTGTCAGTTGAGTTTGCATTAAGAATCATTACTTTTTCTGAAGAATTAGAAGCTAAAAGGAAGTTTGATTTATCAAGGCAAATATTTAGATCAGGCACATCAATAGGTGCAAATATAAGAGAAGCTCAAAATGCCGAGAGTAAAGCAGACTTTATTCATAAGATGAAGATAGCGGCAAAAGAAGCTGATGAAACAGATTATTGGCTGGAGCTTTGCAGGAGATCTGAAAATTACCCTAATGCTCCTGAACTGGAAATTAAAATCGAAGAAATAATAAAGATATTATCAAAAATTATCTCGACTGCAAAAAATAGAAATTAGTGTTTGAATTATGATGCAATGAAATAAATTTTCAAAATAGCTCATTTTCAAATTTTAAAATTAAAACCATGTTAGATAAAGTAGGTATTGCAAAAAGAATAGCACAAGAATTACAGGATGGATATTATGTCAATTTAGGAATTGGTATTCCCACATTGGTAGCGAATTTTGTACCTAACGGAATTGATGTTGAATTTCAATCGGAGAATGGAATTTTAGGGATGGGTCCTTTCCCTATAGAAGGAGAAGAAGATGCAGACTTAATCAATGCTGGCAAGCAAACCATTACAGCAAATCCTGGGGCAGTTTTTTTCGACTCTGCCACAAGCTTTGGTATGATTAGAGGGCAGCATGTACAACTGACTGTTTTGGGCGCTATGGAAGTGTCTGAAACGGGAGATATTGCCAACTGGAAAATTCCTGGAAAAATGGTGAAAGGTATGGGAGGGGCGATGGATTTAGTTGCTTCAGCCGAAAATATCATTGTAGCCATGATGCATACCAATAAAGCGGGAGAGTCAAAAATATTGAAGAAATGTAGCTTACCTTTGACGGGGGTTGGTTGTGTTAAAAAAATAGTCACCAACTTAGCTGTACTAGATGTTTTACCAAACGGAGCAGGGTTTAAACTACTAGAACGTGCACCAGGGGTTTCTGTAGAAGAAATTAAACTAGCAACAGAAGGCAATTTGGTAATAGAAGGTGAAATTCCTGAAATGAACATTGATTGATTTAATTTTACTTAGCACGATTAGTCAATTGAACCTATTTAAATTGTTATGGAAGATCAAATTGAATTAGGCCGAATATTATTAGTTGATGATGATCAAGACATACTTGACATTGTTTCTTATAATTTAAAGAAAGAAGGTTTTGAAATTACCACTGCCAATAATGGAAAAATTGGCATTGAATTAGCAAAAACATTTAAACCTGACCTAATTATACTCGATGTAATGATGCCAGAAATAGATGGCATCGAGGCATGTTCCGCCATCAGAGCGTTGCCAAACATGGGGCAAACAATCATTGCGTTTTTAACCGCTCGAGGAGAAGATTATTCTCAAATAGCGGGGTTTAATGCTGGTGCCGATGATTACATTACCAAACCAATTAAACCACAAGTGCTAATAAGTCGCGTTAAAGCACTGCTGAGAAGGGTACAGAATAACGATCACGAAGTCGTAAAACAAACTGATAGCCCAGGCCTATCCATTGACCTTGAAAAATACTTGGTTCACAATAATGGCTTAGCATTGACACTTCCAAAAAAAGAATTTGAGCTGTTAGCCTTACTATTTACCAATCCAGGAAAGGTTTTTACACGAGAATCTATTATGGAGCGCGTGTGGGGAAACGAAGTTGTTGTTGGAGATAGAACCATAGATGTACATATTAGAAAAATCCGTGAAAAACTAGGTGACAGCATCATCAAAACAATCAAAGGGGTTGGTTATAAATTAGAAATATAGTTTGAAAAAACAAAGTCCAAAAGATATCGCCATACGATCAGCTATGTTAGCTACGATAGTCATTTGCCTCATTGTTTATGGCTTATGTTTATGGAAAGATATCCGTTTAGGTAAGCTGTTTTATATCATTCTAGGGTTTAGTGTTTTTAGCGTTTGTTTTGCTGTTTACTATTACGCTATCGAGTTATTTATCAATCAAAAAATAAAACTGATTTATAAAACAATAAATCGATTAGTAACAGACAAAAAAAAGAAACAGATAGATATGAGTAGCGATGTTATTTCGGAAGTTAGTGACGAGGTAGTGACTTGGGCTAAAGCTAAATCAAACGAAATAGATAGACTTAAGGAAACAGAGATATACCGCAAAGATTTTATTGGAAACTTGAGTCATGAATTAAAAACGCCAATATTTAACATTCAAGGTTACATACTCACTTTGCTCGAAGGTGCTAAAGACGATCCAGAAGTAGCAACAAAATTCCTTAAAAAGGCTGCTTTTAGTGTCGATCGAATGACCAATTTAATTGAAGATCTGGACGCTTTAATTGCACTCGAAAGCAAAGGCCCCAATTTAAAATTAACACAATTTAATGTTGTTCAATCTATCACGAACATCATAGAATCGTTAGAAAATACTGCTCGAAAGAAGCAGATTTCACTCGTTTTCAATCTGGAAAACAACAACAGTCCTATCTGGGTAAATGCCGATAATGCTAAGATAGGTCAAGTGATGACTAACCTACTTGTCAACTCCATCAATTATGGTAAAGAAGGAGGGCAAACAACCGTTGAGATTCATGATATGGACCATCAAATTATGATTGAAGTTAGTGATAATGGCATTGGCATTGAAGAAAAACATCTAGCTCGAATCTTTGAACGTTTTTACCGAGTAGACTCTAGTAGAACTAAACATGAAGGCGGCTCAGGCCTAGGCCTTGCCATCGTAAAACACATTCTAGAAATACATCATCAAATAATCAATGTCAATAGTAGCTCAGAAAAGGGGACTACTTTTAATTTTACATTGAATAAGCCACAGAAAAACAGCTAATTTTTCTCAATAACTAATTGAAAGACTATCCAGTTCTTTTTTAGAAATGGAGGGAGGAAAAATATTGTTTTCTATTTTCTTAACCATTAGGTCACCAACAGCTGCTGCATCCTTTTCGGAGGTAAACACTCTTTTACCTGAAATGCTAGGAATAGTGAGCTGTTTTATGATTGTTTTTTCACCTTTTTTTATTTCATAACCCCAGCCTTGGGCATGACGGATAGTCTTGACTTGGTATGAATTGCTGTTTTCTGATGTAGCTTTATTTTGTTTGAACTCACATCCAAAAAGGACGGCCACAAAACTAACGCTGAATAATAACTTTATGAGTTGAGATTGTTTCATTGTTGATTATTTGTAGCAAATAAATTCCTGTAACCATTTGCTCTGGAACATTCCATTTTCCATTCTGTATATTTTCTTGCCATATTGTCTGTCCATTCAGGCTCATCACTTTTAATGATGCCTTATTGGAAAGATTTTCGATATGAATAAATTCAGTTGCTGGATTAGGAAATAATGAGATTGATAATTCTTTTTTAATAGTGCTGATATCAACAAGCTCGTTGGTCATGTACTTCCACCAATCATTGTAATTAACAGCCCCGTTATATCCGGTACCAAAATAAATAGCATTGCCAGCACTCAAGGCAATAGCTCCAGACCTGTTTGGTCCAGGTAAATTAGCTCTAACGACCATGGTATCAGATACAGGCAGGTACTCTATCCAATCATTTTTTGCGTTATCATTGGGGTTTAATCCCCCGCCATAAAACAACCTACCTTGATGACTCACAGAAATAGCTTCTTTGCGTCCTTCCATTAAGTCGTCCATTTGTTCCCACGTATTGCTTGGCACGTTGTATCTCCAGAAATCACTTAGTGTTTGATTACTGTCATCTAAGCCGCCGCCAATAAACCCTACCGTATCTCTAGCGAATCCAAATCCATGAGTCCTTGCTTGAGGCCCTTGTGCCATTTGTGACCATGACTCGGTCAAAGGGTCAAATTTCCAAAAGGCGCTTGACTTCACTGCATTTTTTTCTCCGCCATGCACATAGATAGCATCGTTGGCGACAAATCCAGCAACATAGCTATGTCCACCAGTAACTGCCATATTAAGAGATGTCCATGTGTTAGTGCTAGATTCATACTTCCAAAATGCTCCAAGCACATCATCATGTGTCATCACATAACCATTGTTGTTCACCCCAAATCCTTTTCCAAAACCTTCCAGTCGCCCGGGGAAATCGGCTTTTTGCTCCCAAACTTCGGTGTTAGAATCAAAAGCCCAATAACTGGCTTCATATTGATCAGTAAAACCTGATCCAACATAGGCAGTGTCGTTGATAACAAAACCTGTTGTAAACCTAACTCCATTAGTTGGTAAACTATAGGTTTCTGACCAAGAGTTTTCATCTTGGTCACAAAGCGAAAACTCGGTGTTATAGAAAGTGTTGTATGTATATGTAATCCCAAGAGTTGGAAAAGGAAGTCCCCAAACGCATGCATTGGTTAAATTGGCATTTTGACCTAAACTCAAACGAGAAAGATTGGTGTTATTCCTTAAATCAAGAAAGGACAGGTTTGTGTTTCCAGCTAGGAGAATACCTAGTTTAAAATTCGCTCTTATTTTTAAATCATATAACGATTCGCAGCTATCAACAGATAATATCGTGAGTTCTTGTTGTTGATTTAAGTTTAAAGTTTCAACAGCATTATTAGCCAGTTGCAATACCCTTAACTGTTTATTGTTTTCTAGGGATAATTCATCAACCAAATTGTCGCTCAAATCTAATTCCATTAATTCCGCAAGACTATCTAAATTCAGAGCTGTAAGATTGTTTTTATTTATTTTAAGATAAGCAATTGCGTTGTTTTCGCTTAAATCTAATTCCGAGATATTGTTATCGCTTATATCAACTTGTACCAAAGCCTTGTATTTTGACATGGTAATATCATTCATATTATTAGCCCTTACGTTAATGTTTGATAATAGCGGAATGCTATCTACAGAAAAACTGCTTATTTGATTTCCTTCAGCAATAAATGTAGTCAGGTTTTTGAAGGCCTGTAATCCTGTCAAGTCTTGTATGTTTCTATAAGATACATACAATTCAGTAATGTCCAATGATTCGGTGTATGTGATAAACCCATCATTGTTACCATCTGCTCCGTTTAAAATCAATCCTTGTCTGAAGTTGTCGTCTGGCACATACACTTCATCCAAACATGGTGAAAATTGTAAACTAGGACTGTTGGTAGTGTTTGTGGTAACCCCTCCTGGAGGGAATGGATAAACCCACACACATACATCTCCTAAGATGCTATTGTTACTTAAATTAATGGTTTTTAGTCTGTCATTAGCCGCAATAGTCAGCTCCAATAAATTGCTGTTTGTTACCGTTAGATTTTTCAATAAAAGATTATTGCTTAAGCCAAGCGTACTAAGATTGACACAGTTGTTTACTGTAAGAGTCAGCAATGATGAAGCTCCTTCAGGAGTGAAACTCACCAAAGGATTGCCACTAATATCTATCGTAA
>JBLIDJ010000026.1:0-24243 GCA_047634195.1 Flavobacteriales bacterium | reverse complement strand
TTCGTTTTCTTTTTTGTATTTAAGGGCGTTTTCAAAAATAGGTATCAAAGCCTCTTTTGAGTAAAATAACGTCTGATTAAATAATGTCTATGCTTTCCGATAATTCAAACGTAATAGCCGGAAATGAATTTTTAAAATCAGTAAATAATGAGCTGAGTGATGCATTGGCAATGCTGGTTTTATGTTTTCTTACTTGCACCAAGGTTATTAGGTTGTCGAGAATGCTGTAGCTATGGAGTATTTGTTTATTGATTAAATTATTACAGTTTTTGTCTTCAACCAAAGAAATCAATCCTTCAATGCAACAGATGGGACCTCTAAGGTCGTGCTCAATTCGTTAAATGAGTAGATCAATTTCGGCCTTTAAATTCTTTGTTGTGCAACACTGAAATTTTCGCCAATAACATCTAGCTCGTCATTGTTGCTTGATGAAACGTATTGCACGTTGTAATTGCCTTTGCCAATGCTTTTGCAGATGTCTATCAGTTCGGAAACGCTATCTCTTAACTGGTGCTTATGTCGTAGACTACCGTTTTGTTGAAGTTATGAATGCACCCCAACAACATTATTAGGATGTAAATGACGAAAGCAACAATTGCCTCTATGCGTCGGTAATTAAACTCAAAAATACCAGTATTTGCAAGCTTAGTATTCTTCCTTCTTTCATACCTTTGCCAACTTGAAAAAGAACCTACAACATATGTTATGGAAATAGCGACAAAATACGACCCAGCAGCAACTGAAGACAAGTGGTATGCATACTGGCTAGAACATAAATACTTTAACTCTACACCCGACCATAGAGAAGCTTATACGGTAGTAATTCCTCCGCCCAACGTTACAGGAGTATTGCATATGGGGCATATGCTCAACAATACCATTCAAGATGTGTTGGTGCGTAGAGCAAGAATGCTAGGCAAAAACGCATGCTGGGTACCAGGAACTGACCACGCCAGTATTGCTACCGAAGCTAAAGTTGTACATAAGTTACGCGAACAAGGCATTAAGAAATCAGATCTTAGTAGAGAAGATTTTTTGAAACATGCTTTCGAATGGAAAGACAAGCATGGTGGAATCATTTTAGAACAACTTAAAAAATTAGGAGCCTCTTGCGACTGGGATAGAACCAGTTTCACGATGGACGAAAAATATTCTGAATCTGTGATTGACACATTTTTAGATCTTTTTGAAAAAGGATACATCTATCGAGGAGTGAGAATGGTCAATTGGGATCCTTCTGCGCTAACGGCTGTTTCTGACGAAGAAGTAATACATAAAGAAGTAAATGGAAAGCTGTACTACATCAATTACCAAATTGAAAATTCAGATGAGCTAATAACCATTGCTACCACCAGACCTGAAACAATATTAGGTGATACTGCTATTTGTATTCACCCTGATGACCCAAGATTTAAGCATTTGCATGGAAAAAAAGCCATTGTACCTATGTGCAACAGGGTTATACCCATTATTGCGGATGACTACGTAGAAATGGATTTTGGTACGGGTTGTTTGAAAGTTACGCCAGCGCACGATATCAATGATTATGATTTAGGTAAAAAACATAATCTTGAAACTATTGACATTTTAAATGCTAATGGAACCTTGAGCGAAGCTGCTGGGTTTTATATTGGACAAGATAGATTTGATGTTAGAAAAGCTATCGCTAAAGATTTAAAAGAGTTAGGTGCGCTAAATAAAGTGGAAGATTACATCAACAAGGTTGGGTATTCTGAAAGAACCGATGCTGTTATTGAGCCTAGGCTTTCATTGCAGTGGTTTTGTGAAATGGAAAAATTGGCCAAACCAGCTTTAGATCGCGTGATGGATGATACCATCAAATTTTATCCTTCTAAGTTTAAGAACTCTTACCGTCATTGGATGGAAAACGTGAAGGATTGGTGTATCTCTCGTCAATTATGGTGGGGTCATCAAATACCAGCGTATTTTTATGGCGAAGGATCAGAAGATTTTGTGGTTGCCAAAACAATAGAAGAGGCTTTGATGAAAGCCAAAATAAAAACGGGTAATGACAATTTAACCAGCGAAGATTTAAAACAAGACGAAGATGTACTAGACACATGGTTTTCATCTTGGTTGTGGCCTATCTCCGTTTTTAATGGTTTTTATAGCGAAGAAGAAATAAACTACTATTATCCAACTAACGATATTGTTACAGCACCAGAAATTATGTTTTTCTGGGTAGCTCGAATGATTATTGCAGGATATGAGTACCGTGGTGAAATGCCTTTCAAGAACGTGTATTACACGGGTATTGTTAGAGATCAGTTGGGACGTAAAATGTCAAAATCCTTGGGTAACTCACCTGACCCTATTGAGTTGATGAAACTTTACGGTGCCGATGGTGTGCGAGTAGGTATGTTACTAAGCTCTCCTGCTGGAAACGATTTGTTGTTCGAGAGTTCTTTGTGTGAGCAAGGAAGAAACTTTAGCAATAAAATATGGAATGCATTCCGTTTGGTAAAAGGATGGGAAGTAGCCGATATTGAACAGCCAAAAGCTAGCCAACTTGCCAATCAATGGTTCGAAGAAAAATTTAATCAAACCTTGGTGTTGATTAACGAAGCGTACGACAAATTTAGAATGTCGGAAGCCTTAATGTTGACCTATAAGTTGGTTTGGGACGATTTCTGTTCGTGGTATTTGGAAATGATAAAACCAGCCTACCAACAACCTATTGATGCTGTTACGGTTGCAAAAGCAAATGAATTTTTTGAGTCAATACTGAGAATATTGCACCCATTTATGCCTTTTATCACAGAAGAGTTGTGGCACCTTATTGCCGACAGAAATTCTCCTGATGAAGCATTGGTGATTGCTAGCTGGCCAACAGTAAAGGCTGTAGATGATTCATTTTTAACAAACATGGAAAATGCCATGGAAGTTATTTCGGGCATTAGAAACATTAGAAAACAAAACAACATTCCTAACAAAATTCCTTTGACTTTACAAGTGAAGTCGAATAGCCAAATGAATACTTCGTTTGATGCCGTAGTAGCCAAGCTGGGTAACTTAGAGGAACTAAGCTATTCCGATGAAAAAGTTGCTAATGCGTTTAGTTTCATGCTCGACAACAATGAGTTTTTTATTCCTTTTGGCGAAGAAGTTGATGTGGAAGAAGAAATAAAAAAGCTGGAAGAAGACTTACACTACACCAAAGGATTTTTGAATTCGGTGAACAAAAAACTGTCTAACCAAAAATTTGTGGCTGGTGCACCAGAGCAAGTAGTTGCTTCGGAACGAAAAAAACAAGAAGACGCCGCCAACAAAATAAAATTGATAGAAGAAAAACTACAAGCTTTAAAAGTTAAGTAGTTTAACATGTGTGATTGTCAATAGATGAGTAGGATACTAGCTACACATATGTGTAATAGTGGAAGCTCATCTGTTGATTTTATCACTTTTTTGCTTAGGTTTTTTTTGGTGGGCATATGATTGAAGCATTTAAGTTAGGCCTTGATTGCAGTGCTAAGAATATTGGGCTGGCCATTAAAGTTCACAGTTCTTTAGGGCTTTTTAACCAGAGTAACTCACCAGAATCAGCACTTATTTCGTTCCAATCACCTACTTCAAATTGAATGGCGGCAATACCGGCAGTGGGTAAATTGTACAAATCTGCGTTGCTTAAATAGTTAATAATGTTGGTTAAACCAGGGTTATGGCCAACTATAGCAACGGTGTTCAAATCCTTAGGCAACGCACAAATAAAATGAAATAACTCTTTGTAATCGATGTGATACAAACTCGACTCTTCCTGCATTTTTACTTGTAAAGTAACGTTGTAGATGTTAGCCGTTTCTTTTGCCCTAAGCGCAGTACTACTGATGATTAGATCCAAGTTAGGTTCTTTGCCCTTGAAAAAGCTGGCCATCAACGGTGCAGATGATAATCCACGCTCGTTCAAGGGCCTATCAAAGTCATTTGTTTGCAAATTTTCCCAAGAAGATTTGGCATGACGGCATATATACAGTAACTTCACGCTCTTAATTTTAAAACCAAATTAAAACAATTATTATGAAAAAACTACTTTTTGCCTTTACAGCGGTAGCATTAACGTTTACTGCATGTAAAAAAGATGAAACGGATGATATTATTATTAATGAAAATCCAATTGTGGCCATTACTCCTTTAACAGGTACTATTGTTGAAGCAGGTAGCACAATTTCATTAGCTATTTCTGTTAGAGCTAATGCTAATGGAGATAAATTGAAAACAGTTGCTTTAACAGATCCAAATGATTTTTCTTTATTTTTAGCACTAGATGTTAACGAAACGTCATTAGACACTGTAGTTACATTTGTTGTGAGTTCTAGCTTCAAAACTAGCGTGTATTCTTTAATAGCAAACGACAAAAAAGACCACCTTGCTTCTGCAACTATTAGTATTATAACTAACGATGGATTTGGTGAAGATCTAACAGGTGCTATCTATCATATTAATGGTGGAGATAAAGGGTCTTATGATTTTATTAATGACGCTAGAGTTTCTGCTAATTTAGAGCCAGATAGTATTAAAGATATGAGAAATACGGATGTTACAGGTGCATTTAATGGTACATGGACATCACAAACTGATACTAGATACGTGATAGCTTCTATGGAGTTTGCTGAGATAACTAAAACACAAGCGGAAACTAGCTTTAGTTCTGGTGTACAAAGTCAAACAGTTATTCCAACAGTAGGTTCAGTTTATATAGCAAAGCTACGTGATGGTGTAACAATGATGAAGATGGAAGTTTTAAGTATTGATGATACTAATAATGACTGTGATTGTACCAATAATGAAACTAATTATGGTAAGATGTCATTTAAGTATAAAAAAATGTAGTTCATAATAAATTTTGATAAAAAAAACCCAGCTTCGACTGGGTTTTTTTATGCCTTATTGTTTTTGAGCTAAACCTAAGTAATCATTGATACTACTGGCAATACAAGCAAGCTGACCTTGATTTTCTACTGCCAAATCACCCGCAACACCATGAAGATAGACTCCTCTTATTGCGGCTGTTATAGAGCCGTATCCTTGTGCAAGTAAGCTGGTAATAATCCCAGTTAGTACATCTCCACTGCCAGCGGTAGCCATGCCATTGTTTCCTGTATTGTTCACATAAACTTCTTTTTCTGGAGTGATGACAAATGTATGAGCTCCTTTAAGTACAAGAATCAATGTGTGTCTGGCACACCAAGTTTGCAGAAATTCAATTTTCTTTTCCCAATTATCAAATTTACCACACAGTCTTTCTAATTCTTTTGGGTGAGGGGTGAGAATACTCTGAGGCGGTATTTGATTTATCAATTCTTTGTTTTCTGAAAGCATGGTCAATGCATCGGCATCTATGACTAATGGGCGATTCAATGAAAAAGCTTGTGTCAATAGTTTTTTTGCTTCTGTATCTGTACCCATGGCTGGACCAATACCAATGGCATTTATTTTGACAGGAAAGTTTTTTGAAAAATCATGAGTAGATAAAATCATCGCTTCAGGAAATGTACCGTGAAACCAATCTCCAATTGAATAAGTACTCAAAACGGAGACTAATCCACAGCCTGTTTTTAACGCAGCTTTTGATGCCAATACTAAAGCACCAAACTTACCTGTGCTTCCAGCTATTATTAAAGCATGGCCATAAGTGCCTTTATGGTCAAATTTGCTTCTTTTTAGGGTGGTCGATTGTATGAAATCCGGATCTATTAACAACCAATGTTCGTTTTTTTTTGGTAGGTAAGCGCTCGATAACCCTATTGGAACAGTGATCCATTCGCCAACAAAGGGAAAATTTTCTGAGAATAAAAAGCTCTTTTTCGGTACTTCAAAACAAATGGTGTAGTTTGCTCTTATCGCTTCGCCAATTTGTGGAGTGTCACTATGCAGTCCTGAAGGTATGTCAACTGAAACGATAATTTGTCTCAAGCTATTTATATGCTTTACTATGGCCAACAAGTTTCCTGCAAGTAGTCTGTTGACACCAGACCCCAGCAAAGCATCTATAATTACAGCATTGCTAGGTATCAGCTTCACATCTAGTAAAAGCGGCCTTATTTGCACGTGTTGTGCTCTTATCTTGGCAAGATTGATAGCGGTGTCTGTACTTAAATTTTCGGTAGTCTCTGCAAAAACAGATATTGCATAACCTTGTTTTAGTAACAATCGAGCAATGGCATACCCATCACCTCCATTGTTGCCTTTACCACACAATATTGCGATGGGAGTGTCTATTGAAAACTGCTGAGTAAACTGCTGACAAAATGCATTAGCGGCTTTTTCCATTAGTTCAATGGATGTCATGCCAGCATGAGTTAATGTAAATTTATCCCATTCGCGCACTTCTTTTGCAGACAATATCTTTGGCAACATTCCCTAAGATACTAGGAAATTTTCAATCTTGGATTAGGTGTTGCGTTCATTTCTGCAAAATCTTGTGTTTGAAATTTAAATTTCCCAGCAATGGCTATCATGGCAGCATTGTCAGTGCAATATTCAAATTTGGGAATGTAATAATTCCAATCATGCGTTTTTGCGAGTGTTTTAATTTGATGGCGTAAATATGAATTTGCTGACACACCGCCTGCGATGGCTATCTCTTTAATGTTGTGTTGTTTCGACGCTTTAATCAATTTTGTTAATACTACGGTAACAATAGTGTATTGCATGGAAGCACATAAATCATTTAGATTTTCTTGAATGAAATTTGGATTCGTTTTAAGCTGTTTTTTTAAGAAATATAAAAAAGACGTTTTTAAGCCACTAAAACTGTAATTCAATCCTTCCATATTAGGCATAGGAAATTCAAAAGCAGCGTAATTCCCGTCAGCTGCATACTTGTCTATTAAAGGACCTCCTGGGTAGGGTAGTCCAAGCATTTTGGCTGCTTTGTCAAACGCTTCTCCAGCGGCATCATCAATTGTTGACCCAATAACTTCGAGCTTAGTTGGCGAAGATATTTTGACAATCTGTGTATGTCCACCAGAAACTGTTAAACATAAAAAAGGAAAAGAGGGTGTAGCTTGTTCTTCATTTTCTTTTATAAAATGAGCCAGTACGTGACCTTCCATGTGATTGACGGCAATAAGGGGCAATTGTGACGCTAAACTTAAGCTTTTTGCGAAAGAAGTACCTACCAAAAGAGAGCCTAATAAACCTGGTCCCTGCGTAAAAGCAATAGCATCGAGGTCAGATATTGATTTATTTGCTTTTTTTAAGGCTTCGTCAATAACAGGAACAATGTGCTGCTGGTGAGCTCTTGAAGCTAGCTCTGGCACTACTCCTCCGTACGATTCATGAATTTTTTGAGAAGCAATTACATTGGATAAAATACGATCTCCTTCAATGACTGCTGCTGAAGTATCATCGCACGATGATTCTATGCCAAGTATAATTGGCTTTATTGCTTGTTTATTCATTATTTTGACGTCGATTTTAAAACACAAAACTATTAAAATATTAGGCAACATATTTAGAGTTGTAATAACCATTATTATTGGGTTAATCGCTTTGGCGTTTATGATACTAAACTCTCCTTTTTTGCAGAGTAAAATAGTACATGTTTTTTCGTCAATTGCAAAACAAAAATATGGGGTTGATGCTCAAATAAGGAGTGTGAATTTTGTTTTTCCAGAAACAATGATTCTCAACCATTTGGTAATTTATGACCAAACGGGCGATACCTTGATTGCGTCTAATTCGCTCAGAATAGATTTTAATACGATCGCGTTTCAAAAGCATGAAATTTCCCTTGATTTATTAAGAATAGATAATCCCTTTATCAACCTGCATCAGTTTCCAGACAGTACGTGGAATTATGATTTTTTAACGAGTTCAGATACCATTAATACAGACACTTTGAATGAATCATGGAGTGTTAAAGCAAATGATTTGCGTATTGTAGCTGGAAAATTTTTATTTGACAAAGTTACAGTGCCAATAGACAGCAGCGGTAGCATGGATTATAGTCACTTGAAGATTGATAGTTTATACATAAGTGTTGCCGATTTAATCTGGGCGGATGACACCTTGAAAACTCAAATAAACCGTTTGGCATTAAAAGAAAGTTGCGGTTTTGTGCTGGAAGAGTTGTCTGCCGATCTTGTTATGGATAAACAAAAGATTGATTTACATACCATGCATTTAATGACCAATGAATCTAATTTGATTGGTGATTTGAAGTTTGAATATGAACAAATAGGCGATTTCACAGATTTTAATGAATTGGTGAATATTAGAGCAGATTTAAACAACTCAGACATACTATTCAACGATATTGGATATTTTGCACCAGCTTTAATTGGCAATAAGTTAAAGCTGATATTGACGGGTAAAATACGGGGGACAGTTGATAATTTTAAAGGAAGAAATCTAACCATCACAGGTCCTGGTAATTTAAAATTTATTGGAGGACTAGATTTAGTTGGCTTACCAAAGATAGAAAGAACCTTTATAAGTTTAAGAATAAAACAATTATCGGCAAGTAGAAAAGATTTGCAAAAGACAATTTCAGACATTAATTTGACAGATGTAATTTCATTGCCCGCCAATTTATCTTCGCTTGGTCAAATGAAATATCAAGGAAATTTTGATGGATTTATCAATGATTTTGTGTCATTCGGTTCGCTGAAAACTGACATCGGCCAGATTTCATTTGATATGGCTCTTCGAGAATCTAAAATTCATCTAGATGATTATGAATTTGAAGGAAAACTAAACACAAAAGCATTTGACCTAGGTGTTTTTTATAGTGATACTTTACTGGGCAAATTAACAACCGACCTGAGTGTAAATGGATCTGGATTGACAATGGAAACGGTAGATGCCCATGTGGAAGGAAAGGTTATTTCATTGGCTTTAAATAATTACAATTACAAAAACATTAATGTCTTAGGAAAACTGACACAAAATTTGTTTTACGGAAAAGTATCCATTGTTGACCCCAATTTAGTGATGGATTTTGACGGAAATCTTGATTTTAGAAAAACCATTCCTCGACTGAATTTTGAAGCAGCTATTGCTCATGCAGATTTAAAAAAACTGAACATACATACGCAAAGCAAAGAAGCTTCCTTTAACGCATTTGTTGATATTGATGCTACGGGATTAAAACTCAATGATTTTAATGGTACTATTAACTTGTTGAATGCAAATTATTGTGACGGTGTTCGGGAATATGATGTCTCAAAAATAACTTTTGAGGCTAAACTTGGGGAAGTAATTAGAAACATTACCATTGCATCTCCAATGCTTGATGCATCGTTGATTGGGGAATTCAAACCCAATAAATTAGGAGAAGTATATCAACGCTTAATATCACACTCACTACCCTCATTACTAGACTCTGCAATGAAGTATGAGCTAAATACTGAATATATTTTTCAAGCCAATTTTAAAGACATAAATCCTATCATTGGACTTTTTGATGACCAGATTTATATTGCTGAAAACACAAAAATTTTGAGTGAAGTTTCTGCGAGTAATCATACGTTTTTAGTTGACCTAAAATCGGATAGTCTTGGTTATGGAGAAAAGCGATTAAATAATGTGATAATTTTTGTTGAAAGTAAAAACGAAGTATTAAAAGCTGAAGTAACTGCTGACTCCTTTAGGTTGGCGAATAATTTAGCTTTAAATAATTTAAGCATCCTTTCTAAGTCATTCTTGGATAATTTCACCTTAGGAATTGGATGGAATAACATGGATTTTGGGAACAGTGGCAACTTAGAAATGGTTGGGATGATTACCAATAAAAATCGTTTTGATTGTGACATATTACCAAGTGAGGTAAATATTGGTGAAGACCACTGGTTATTGAGCAACAGTGCGCACATCACACTACAAGAAAATTATGTAAGAGTCTCTGATTTAAACATTTACAATGGCAATGAACACTTCACCATAAACGGGGTTGTAAGCGAGAGTGAGCGAGACAAACTACATGTAGACATTAAAGAGTTTCAATTAGCTAATTTGAACCCATTAATAGGCTTGAAAGACGACCAATTAATAGGGAGTTTGTCTGGAAAAGCAACTTTGGCTAATCTATTTACTCATCCAATCATAGACTTATCATCTGAAATAACAGAATTGTTTTTTAATGATTATGCATTGGGGGACGTAACTGTAAATTCGATTTGGAATAATGAAACAAGTACTGCTTCTGTATACGGATTTATAAAAAAAGGGCAAGACAAAGTTGTGTCACTTGCTGGAGATTATAAACCATTTGAAGCAGAGGAACCGCTAAATTTGGATGTTAGTTTAAATGCTTTTGAAGTAAAAACATTGAACTTGATTGAGACGGATGCAATAAGCAACCTTGATGGCCATGCAAACGGAAAAATACATGTATCTGGTAATTTTTCTAAACCAAGACTGGACGGGAAAATAAAATTAAACAAAACCCACATCACTGTTAATTATTTGAACACAAGTTATATTTTTAATAATGAGATTACCATAAAGCCAGATTATTTTGGATTGAATTATGTTCCTGTACTTGATGAAAATGGCAATACAGCAAATGTTGTAGCAACTGTGTTTCACGAAAACTTCTCTGACTGGAATTTTGATGTGTACCTAGAACCTCAAAATTTCTTGTGCCTCAATACCACATCAAAAGACAATAATCTTTATTATGGAAAAGCATTGATAACAGGGACAGTCGGAATATATGGGTACTCAAATAATTTGGACATAGACATTACAGCTAAAACAGAGCCAAAAACCGACATAGCAATTCCACTCGAAAATTCGGGTATCGCTGGAGAACAAGATTTTGTAACATTTGTTAACCATCAATCAGCTGACTTAAATATAAATAAAGAAGTCAATTTGGAAGGGGTAAGGCTTAACTTAAACTTAGAAGTAACGCCAAGTGCACAAGTTCAATTAATATTTGACGAATCGCTTGGTGATGTAATGAAGGGTAGAGGAAGTGGCAACATTAAAATGGAAATTAACACCCTAGGTAACTTCAACATGTTTGGTCAATATGTCATTGATGAAGGAGATTACCTATTTACCCTTCAAAAAATTATTAACAAAAAATTTCTAGTCAAAAAAGGAGGAACTATCAATTGGTATGGATCGCCATATGGAGCAGAAATTGATTTAACAGCTGTGTATAAGACTAAAGCACCAATCTATGACATTCTTACTGAAAAACTAGAGAGCTATAAAAATAGAGTGCCTGTTGAGTGTGAAATGAACTTAAAAGGTAACTTATTGAAACCTAATGTAAGTTTTGACATTAATCTACCTGGACTAAATGAAAATTTAAAAAATGAGATTAAAAGTCAAATGAGTACCGATGAGGAGCTTAACAAACAAGTGTTTGCTATTCTGGTACTTAATAGGTTTTTACCTTCATCAAATAATCCGCAAAATGGAGGGAGTGGATTAGGTAATGCTACTACGAGTGAGTTGATTTCTAGTCAAATAACAGGATGGTTGTCTCAAATAAGCAGAGAATTTGATGTTGGATTTGTATACAGAATTGGTGATAAAATTTCGAATGAAGAATTAGCTGTCGCATTAAGTACTCAATTGTTTAACGAACGCTTGACTTTAAGTGGGAATTTTGGTGTTTCTAACGGGAATCAAACCAACCAAAATAACAACTCATTGATTGGAGATTTTAGTGTCGATTATAGCTTAACCAAAGATGGACGTATAAAACTAAAAGCGTTTAACGAATCGAATGAATATGATTTATTGAACACCAACCAAGCGACAAGTAGACAAGGTGTTGGTGTTTTTTACCAAGAAGACTTCGACAAATTTTCTGACTTGTTGAAAAATATGTTTAGAGGATTTAGGTATAAAGAAACAACACAAGATAGTTTAGTGAAATAGGGCTTCTAGCACTGACTATTAAGTAGGTTAGTTTTTTAAGTAAAGAGTATTCAGTATTTTAGTACAAAGTATTCAGTATTTTAGTCTTCAGTACTTGAAGACGAAAAGTGTTCAAGTCCTTTTAACTTTCGTTGTTATGACCTTACAAAACTTTGACTTCACGAACTTTCCAATCCTCTAGAACCGAACTTTGTATATAGGAATCCGAGCGTTTCTAACCAATTTAACCTTCATCATTAATAATGCAACATTGCTTGTGCTGTTTTATAAATTCTTAAACGAATGCCCTAATTTATCTTTTTTGGTTTGTAAGTATTTTTGATTGTGTATGTTGGCATCCATTTCTAATGGAATACTTTCTATAATTTCTAAACCATATCCTATCAGTCCTGTACGTTTTTTAGGATTATTGCTCATTAACTTCATTTTTGTCACACCTAAATCACGGATGATTTGAGCCCCAATACCGTAATCTCTTTGGTCAGATTTGAATCCTAATTTAATGTTAGCTTCAACAGTATCTAAACCTTCTTCTTGAAGCTTATATGCTTTAAGTTTATTCAATAAACCAATACCACGGCCTTCTTGATTCATATATACAATGATTCCTTTTCCTGCTTTTTCAACCATGCGCATTGCTGTTTGCAACTGTAAGCCACAATCACACCGACAACTACCAAAAATATCACCGGTCATACAAGAAGAATGTACTCTTACCAATACTGGTTCTCCTTCTTCCCAAGTTCCTTTTACAAGAGCCAAATGCTCTAAGTTATTGGTGATTTGTTTGTAAGCAACTAAATTGAAATCGCCATATTCGGTTGGCATTTGCACCGTTACTTCTCTTTCAATAAGAGTTTCATTTCTCAAACGATAAGAAATCAAGTCTTTAATAGCTACAACCTTAAGGTCAAATCTTTTAGCAATCTCCATAAGCTGTGGTAATCTAGCCATGGTGCCATCTTCATTTAATATCTCAACGATGACGCCTGCTGGCTCAAAACCAGCTAATCGAGCTAAATCAATGGCAGCTTCAGTATGTCCAGCACGTCTTAGTACACCACCTTTTTTTGCTCTCAGTGGAAAAATATGCCCTGGTTTACCCAATTCAGCTGGGTTTACATTAGGGTCAATTAACGCTTGAATGGTTTTAGACCTATCGGAAGCAGAAATACCTGTAGTGCAGCCGTGTCCAACTAAATCGACAGAAACAGTAAAGGGTGTTTCGTAAGCAGCTGAATTATCTCTTACCATTAAAGTAAGCCCCAATTCATCACATCTATCTTCTACTAAAGGGGCGCAAATTAATCCACGACCATGTGTAGCCATAAAATTGATCATCTCAGGAGTAACACTTCGAGCTGCAGCTACAAAATCGCCTTCATTCTCTCTATCTTCATCATCCACAACAATAACGATCTTGTTGTCTTGAATATCCTTTATAGCTTCTTCTATGGTGTTAAGTTGGTATGTTTCCATGTATCATTTCTTTTCAGGGTGCAAAGTTACTTTTTTTAGCGTGAATAACATTGCTTAATATGTTTGTACTGTTTTTCCAATTATAATGTTTGGCAATAAATTGATGCCCCTTTTCAGCAATACTGCTTGCTAATACGCGATCGTTTAATAAAGTAATTATATGTTTAGCTAATTGGTCAGGAGTGTCAGCAACAAGAATGTTTTCATTCGGGTTCGCTAGTAACGAAACATTAGCAACAGAAGTGGTAATGCAGGGTAGCTTCATGGACATGGCCTCCAATAGTTTGTTTTGAAGCCCAGAACCCAAGCGCATGGGAGCAATGAAAATAGATGAGCGTGCATATGAATCTAGCATATCTTTCACCCAACCTGTTACTGTTACCTGTTCAGATGCTAGTGAAAGTACTTTGTTTGTAGGAGTTGCACCAGAGATTAATAACCGAATATGCGAATTGTGTTTCCAAACCAAAGGCATTATTTCTTCCACCAAATAAACGGCTGCATCTACGTTGGGTGCATATTGCATGTTACCCGTAAAAACCACCTCATAATCTTTTTTAACCTCCGTGTATGAGGTGAAATTGTCTTTTTCAACACCATTTGGAACAATGAGTATCTTCTCGTTTTTAGGATGATTTATCCATTTTTGGTCAGGCTGTGAAATAATACTGCAAAAATTGAAAGAGTCAAAAATATCAGTTTCGTATTTCTTTAACCGAAGATATTCGTAATTAAAAATAATTTTCGAAAAAAAAGAAGCTTTTTCAGATCTCCTATCCATTCCTTTAGATAAAGCATCCATGTAGTCCAGTGTTTTTGGTATGTTGCAGTGCTTTACGTATTCAGATGTTCTAATAAGTTGACAGTAAATATGATCGGGATTCCATTTCTCAATAATTCTGTTTATTTTATATTGACTTTTTTTCTGATGAAAATAGGATACTTGAATGGGTTTCCCTTTTAAAAAACCAACCAACAAAGACCATAATCTAGCTAACCATCTAAGTTGAATAATGGTATGACTATTCGATATTAGGTTAAGTTGTTCCGTAATTTTTGAGTCTATCTTGTTGTCGTGGTGCAGGCAACATAAGTGAATGTCAAACTCTTGGTTTAGAATTTTTAATTGCTCATAAGCACGCAATTTATCGCCTTTTTCGAGAGGATAAGGAATTCTAGAGAGTATTACCAAGAGTTTCATGGCTAGGATATCGATTGATAAAAAGTGACAAGCTCTTCACAAATGTGTGCATTATTGAAATGAGAGTGAGCATATTGTTCTGCATTAGCACCAATTTCGCTTGCCCATTTTTCTTGTTTTAATGCTTTTTTAATCAACCTATAAAAATCATCATGTCCTTCGGCCAGTAATATATTTTGATTGTTTTTAACATCAATTCCTTCAGCACCTATTGAAGTAGTAACAATGGTTTTTTTAAGAGCCATACCTTCAATGATTTTCACGCGAATTCCACCGGCAGATAAGATGGGAACAATCATAATCCCTTTATTGGCAATAAACGCTTTTGCGTCATCTATTTCACCGATTATTTTCACTTGGTTATCGGCAACAGTACCTGACCAATGCTGCATGCCACGGCCTGCAATATAAAAGGGTAGATCTGGAAAATCTTTTTTTATTTTCGGCCAAATAATTTGTAGAAACCAGTTGATTCCCTCCTGGTTAGGAGCCCAATCCATAGCTCCTAAATGAAAAATACTGTATGGCTCCTTTTCGTTATTTTGATAGTTGTCAGACTGATACTCCTCCGTATTAATTCCAAACGGAATTGTTTTTAAAGGTGTTTTACAGCCAACTTTACTGTATTTTTTTTCATCTTCTTTAGAAATTGCTGCTATTCCATCTACTTTGTTTAAAACTTTAAGCTCGTATTCTTTAAGTTGTTTTGCTAAATATTTGAGGTAGGTTTTTTTAGCTTTATTGTTGGCACTATTAGCCAATCTTTCCCAAATTAAATATTCGAGGTTATGGGACCTTAGTACAATTTTAGCTTTCGAAACCCTTCGAATAGTATCAATATAGGGAGACATGAACAAGCTTTCTAAATGAATTATATCGTAATCTTCTTGCTGAAGTTTATGAATTAATGTTTTATCAAAATCAGGCGAAAAAAAGCGACTGATGTTATAATTATCTTGTGTGATAAGGCTACTAAATGCATCTATTAAATTAAGGCGTGTGTCAATAAATACAGATTCAAATTTTGTCTTTTTTAAATAATCATCGCCAAATGCTTCCTTAATAAAAGGATGTTTATGGGTGACAACAGACAATACGTGCACTTCATGCTGCATATGCAATAAGCCATGTGTTACGCTGTTCATAGCAATACAACCGCCATCTTTTGCTGGTAATGGTGGCTTTAAGCAGAGTTGCAATATTTTCATACTGTTTTATCTTTTTTGTTAAGCAACTTTTTAAAGAAGTCACGATAAACACTGATATCCAATAAGGCAGAGTCTGTAGCAGCTTTATACGTTAAAAATACACCAATTGGCGACAATAAAAAAGCACTCGCCCACATGCCTTCAAAAGGTGTTAACACCCCTTTTAAAGCCATCTTTTCAGCAGAAATAGAAATGATGTGGTAGATCAGAAAAAATAAAATAGAAAATACAACAGGCAAACCAAAGCCACCTTTTCTAATAATAGCTCCTAGTGGTGCGCCAATAAAAAATAAAACAATACAGGCAAATGATAGCGTGAATTTACGATGCCATTCTACTTGATATTTTTTGACATTTAATTTTTTATTTTTGATTATATCAATAGTGCGCTCAATATAATTTCGTGTATTTCTAACCCTATTTATTGCACCTTCTATAATTCCGCGTTGATATGTCCAACTATCGCTTAAATACGATTTTTCAAATAGTTGAAGCGTATCCATGACTATTGCCGTAGAATCTCTCTGTATGAATATCGTGCGCTGTAGATATTGATTGTAGTCATCAATTTTTATGCGGTAATCTGCCGTTAAAGAGTCTTTATAAACGTTTAGTTGGCTAATTGTTAACATACTATGGTGGCCTTTAAACAATCCTTCATTTGTTCTGCTGAAAGCTAATTCTTTGAGATCTATTCTAATAATGTCTTTGGAGAAATGGCTTTTTAAATGTGGTTTATATGATTCTTTTTCTTTGTTGTTTTTTTTCTTTTGAGGAATTATTTCATCATAACTATATCCATTCAAAAGCGTGAGTACTAAAAATTGATCATTAGCAGTTTTATTCATATGACCACTTTCTGCTCTAATTACTTTTCTGTTGCCACTAAAATCATCTGCATGATTATAGATTAGAATATCGGTCAATTCACCGGTTTCTTTATTGTTCTTTTTTACGCGAATACTAAAACCATCTATGCCACCATAAAATACTCCATCGTTTAGTTCAACAGCTGGCCGTTGTTTGGTAACATCCCATAATAAAGCTCTAAATTTATGATTGGCGATAGGGGAGATATTGTTAGAAAAATAAAATGCTCCTGCAGAAATCAATAATATGGCAATAACCATAGGACGCATTATTTTTGATAATGAAAGTCCAGAAGCTTTCATGGCAACCAATTCATAATTTTCAGCCAAATTACCGAAAGTCATAATACTTGAAAGTAATATGGCTAAAGGTAGTGCCATAGTTACTAAATTGGCACTTACATAAAAAAGCAATTCTACAATAATATACCACTCGAGTCCTTTACCCATGAAATCATCCACATACTTCCATATGAATTGCATTTCAAGAATGAAAAGCATGACAAAAAAGGTCAAAATAAATGGACCAACAAAAGAACCTATTATTAGCCGGTGTAATTTTTTCACACAATGAGTGTTTTGGCGTTTGAGAAAGGAACTTGATTGATTACTCTACTAAAATTTAGTGAGAACCTAAAGCATGTTTTAAATCATTTACCTGATTGGCCCAAAGCATTTGGGTTTCTTCCAACTCATCTTCATCAGCAAAATCAGTCACGATTAAGGCTACTTCTTTAGTTAAAGAGTCAATACGAATACGCAATTCAAAAAAAGTGTCATCATCTTCATGATCAACCCAATGAAACTTAATGTACAAGCCAGCTTTTTTGCCAATTAAATTGGCTTGTTCTTCGCTGCCATCCCACATAAAAGTATACACTTCTTTTTTGATGTTTACGTCATGACAAAACCATTCAGCTAAGCCACTAGGTGTGCTTATGAATGTATATAAAACAGACGGTGAGGTCTTGATTAGGAACTCCAATTCGAACTTCTCCACAAATATTACTTTACTTGAATTAGAAAGGCCACAAGATAGGAATTTTATAATCCTAATAAAATCAGATAGACAAAAAGATTTAATTTTTTTAGTATTGATATTTTTAAGGGACTAAGTTGTTGTAAATAAGAGCGTTAAAATATTTATTATTTCTAATGAAAAAAAATCTTGGTTGATATGAAGATTGTACTAACTTTGCGCCCCGAAACGGATAAATGGCGCGGTAGCTCAGTTGGTTAGAGCGCATGATTCATAATCATGAGGTCGGGAGTTCAAATCTCCCCCGCGCTACAATATAAAGAGGTGAATAGAGCAATCTATCACCTCTTTTTTTGTTTCATAGACCTTTTGCAAATCAAGTTGAGGGTGCAAGAAAATCCAAATGAAGTACGTTTTGTTACTAGGTGTTAACCAATTGTTTTTCTATCATTTATTTCTCCGTCTTATGGTAAGAGTTTTCTTGTCTTAAGATGTGATTTTATTGACTTTAACATTTGTGCTATTTTTTGACAAAAGGTTAGTTTCTAACTCTTTTTCTTTTTTGATCAAAATGAGATTATGATTTGTAATCATCATATTCTGTTGCAGGGTAAAAGCTGATAGCAGTTGCAATAAGTATGTATCAATTGGGTAAATTTAACGACATAGAACCGTCAAAAAACGGAGGCCATTGAAATATATTTCTTAAGCAAAATCTTAATTTATCAAGGATGAAGAGATATCGTGTTTTTTTCTATAAAAAATAGGGTTAATTGTGTATTTTCATTGAAATTTCTCGAAAAATGCTAAAATTAACTCCTTGTTTAATGTTTTTGATAGCATGTATGAGTATGTCATGCAATCCATCAAAAATGAATTATCCACAAACCAAAAAAGGAACAGTATCCGATGTCTATTACGGGACCAAAGTAATGGACCCATATCGTTGGTTAGAAAACGATTACGCAGATGAAACCTTGGATTGGGTAAGGCGTCAAAATGAATTTACGCAAGGATACATCAATAAAATATCTAATAGAAAAGCTATTAAAAATAGACTTACTGAGGTTTGGAATTATGAACGATTTTCTGTTCCTTTTATCAAAGGAGGTAAAACCTATTATTTTAAAAACGATGGAACGCAAAATCAATCCGTGCTTTACGAATTAGAGAACGGAGATGAAAAGGCAATCTTAGACCCTAATCAATTTTCTGATGATGGTACAATAGCTTTGGGAGCAACAAGCTTCTCTAATGATGGGAAATATTTGGCGTTTGAAATTTCAACAGCTGGATCTGATTGGCATGAAATAAAAGTGTTAGACCTTGTTGATCATTCCTATTTAGAAGAAATAATTCCTTGGGTAAAATTTTCTGGAATTGCATGGCAAAAAAATGGATTTTATTATAGTAGATACAACGCTCCAATAGAAGGTGATGCGTTTTCAGGTAAAAATGAATTTCATAAAGTTTACTATCACACACTTAATACGGCATCTAACGAGGATGTTTTGATTTTTGAAAACAAGGATCATGCGCAGCGAAATTTTTATGCTCAAACAAACAAAGTAGAAGATGCTGTGTTAGTTTATGGCGCAAATAGCACAAGTGGTAGATCAGTACATATTAAAAGAGATCAATGGAGATCATTTAAAACATTTGACGAGGAATTTAAATATGAATATTCTTTAGTTTATAATAAAGGCGCAGAATATTACTTCTTAACCAATCGGGGTGCACCAAACAATAGAATAGTAAAAATTGATATTGAGGATAAAAACCCAACATGGATTGAATTTATTCCAGAAGGAATTAACGTCTTGGTAAATGCTAAAAAAATAAATGAAGGTTTTTTACTTCAGTATACAGAAGACGTTGTTTCAAAGCTTTATTCGGTAGATGAGCTAGGAGATGATTTAAAAGCAATTAACCTTCCTGGAAGTGGTACCATTTCATCGCTAGAAGTTGATGAGAAATCAAATGATGTTTATTATGCTTTTGAAAATTACACGCAACCTAATAGCATTTATAAAATTGATTTAAAGAAATTAACATCACAACCCTTTAAAACTCCGAGTGTTGATTTTAATTCAGCTGATTTTGTTACAAAACAAGTATTCTATACGAGTAAAGATGGAACTAAAATACCAATGTTTATTACACATAAAAGAGGCCTTGAACTAAAAGGTGACCATCCTACATTTCTATATGCATACGGCGGTTTTAACATCAGTATCAACCCTTCTTTTAAAAACTACATGTCTGTTTTTCTCGAAAACGGAGGAGTGTATGCTGTTGCCAACATAAGAGGTGGAAGTGAATATGGAGAGACTTGGCACGAACAAGGTATTACCTTCAACAAACAGAATGTATTTGATGATTTTATTGCTGGAGCTGAATATTTAATCAGTGAGAAATACACCAATAGCAATAAATTGGCAGTACATGGGCGCTCAAATGGTGGATTACTCATTGGAGCAGTTATGACTCAGAGGCCTGATTTGTTTAAAGTTTGCTTACCAGGTGTTGGTGTATTAGATATGTTGCGTTATCATCAATTTACTATAGGTTGGGCTTGGGCTGGAGATTATGGTCGTTCTGATGATAACATAGCCCATTTTAAAAATTTATATCACTATTCACCGCTGCACAATGTTAACAAAAAAGTGTACCCTGCGACTTTAATTACAACGGGAGATCATGACGATAGAGTAGTGCCAGCTCATTCGTTTAAGTTTGCTGCTACGGTGCAAGAAAATCAATTAGGCGTAGCACCTGTGCTCATCAGAATTGATGTAAATGCAGGACATGGTGCGGGAAAACCAATAAACAAACAAATAGACGAATGGTCTGATGTTTGGAGTTTTGTCTTTCATCATTTAGAGATGGAAGTAATTTAATTGTAATTATTAAGAATAAGTGTCTTAAAATAAAACAGGATTTGCAATAAATTTTTTATGGCAAAGGAAACACACGAATTTAATGCACATATACAGTCGCATTTAGCGACCTTCGTGCAGTCTTCCGATGATGCTATTATCAGTAAATTCATTTTTAAATAGGCATTAAAAAAAGGAGATTGTATTTTATTAGTTGATGTTAATCCAGCGGATAATTTGTTTCATAAAATTGCCATAGAACAGGCAAATATTTGTAACCACATTAAAATGGTATTGGATGGTGAAGAAGCACTGAAATGCATTTTAAAAGCAGGGTAAGGAACAGAATCTTAAGAATACCCTAAACATTGTATCATATTACTAGATGTTAATATGCCACGGATGAATGGGGTTGAGTTATTAAAAGCATACGATAAATTAGATGTTAGTTTCAAATCTAAAGTTATTATCACTATGCTCACAACGTCATTGAATCCTGAAGATCTTGTGGAAGCAAATAAATTTGCCTATGTCAAAGAATTCCATCTCAAGCCTATGACTTCTGAAGGTATTATCGAAATTGTAGATAAATATTTTTAAGAGCTTTGAATAATATGTCTGAGGCTGCAGTTAATTTGGTTACAGCTTTTTAGACTCCCAGTAAATGCGAAATTTGCAACCTTCTTCCAGGTTTTCTTGAATCTTAATTAAAGGCTCAATATCTCTTGCGATGATGGAAGATCCTAAACGTTTTTCTTGTTTGTCGTAAAAAGCAGAAATAGTAATAGAAATATTGATTTTTTTCCCAAACGTATCTTTTTTAACAGTTTGAATATAGCAACTGCATTTAATACTAACTCTAATTCTTCAGTTTGTTCTGAATGAACAATATAACAGTTGCAAGAAATAACATAGTAATAGTAGTTTGTTGGTTTGAAAACAACACATATTATTTGGATGTGAAAGTATCAGCTTTTTTTGGTCATGATGAAACTGAAGATCTTAGAAGTATTTATGAAAAGCTAACGGAAGGAAAACCCTGTAAACGATAAAGTAAATATTTCTAAGGATGCCGCAGAACGATTGTTACTCCATGAATTTCCTTGTATTGCCGAAGCCATCGTTTCTTACTATTTTAAATATAGAAGCATCTTATCAATTTATGCACTTAAACGAGGTTTAAAACACCCAATAAGAGTTTTTAAAAAACAAGAAAAAGCAGCACGTTGGTTGAACCAAACACAGTAATGTGCTTTTATCAATACCGGCATTGTAGCTTCACGTTTCTAAAGGATTTAATTTAATAGATGAAATCATCTTAAATGATTGTTTACATCTTCATTGTTTCCATTTCATTTTATAGGTTTAAAATGGGTAATTTGCTCTTCCAATTTTATAGCACATGTTTTTAATTTTCGATACAGAAACCACCGGTTTACCTAAAAACTGGAAAGCACCCTTAAGCGATTCAGATAACTGGCCTAGATTAGTGCAATTGGCTTGGCAATTGCACGATGATTCGGGTAAATTGTTGAATGCTGAAAATTTCATTATTAAACCAGAAGGGTACACCATACCTTACAATGCTTCAAAGATTCATGGAATTACCACAGACAGAGCCAATGCTGAAGGCCATGACCTGAATAAAGTATTAGCCATATTTGAAAAAGAACTTCAAAATTGCACCTACGTTGTTGGTCATAATATTGGTTTTGATGTGAACATTGTAGGGGCAGAATGCCATAGAAAAAATACTCCTTTAACCATTTGCTCAGAGTTACAACTCGACACAAAAGATTTATCGATTGATTTTTGTGCATTACCCGGTGGACGTGGTGGGAAATTTAAATGGCCTACATTAACTGAACTACACAAAAAATTGTTTGGTGTTGCTTTTTTAGATGCGCATGATGCAGCGTATGATGTAGATGCAACAGCAAAATGTTTTTTTGGACTCATAAGCCATAGAGTTCTTCAGTTAAAGGAAATTACAGATGCATCGAGTGTAGTTTATGAAGCTCCCCTGTTAGATATTGCCAATTTTGCGATAGAAGAAAAGGAACAAAAAGAAGCAGGGATAAGTAACATAGAAAAGCAAAAAGGATTAGACGTTTTGTTGGACATTCCTTTTTCTCATTTGCATAGCCATAGTCAGTTTTCAATATTGCAAGCCACGACCAATGTTCAAACATTGGTTGCACAAGCCATAAAACATAAGTCACCAGCAATAGCCATGACAGACCATGGTAATATGATGGGGGCATTTCATTTTGTAAGAGAAGCACTAAAAAACGATATAAAACCTATTGTAGGCTGCGAAATAAGTGTCTGCGTTGATCGATTAAATAAAAGCGTAAAAGACGACGGATACCAAGTAGTGTTGTTGGCTAAAAACAAAGAAGGATATCACAATCTCGCCAAGCTTGCATCAAGTGCATACACTGAAGGCTTTTATTACATACCGAGAATTGATAAAACAATTTTAGAAAACCATAAAACAGGTTTGATGGTACTCACTGGAGGATTGTGGGGAGAGATACCATTTAAGATCCTAAACGAAGGAGAGCAGCAAGCAGAAGATTCTTTTGTGTGGTACAAAACTATGTTTGGCGACGATTTTTATGTCGAAATAAATAGACATGGATTGGAAGAAGAAGCCGTAGTTAATGAAGTGCTGTTGCGATTTGCCAAAAAATATGAGGTCAAGATTGTCGCGACTAATAACACCTATTATACAGCACAAGAAAATGCACAAGCGCACGATATTTTGTTATGCGTGAAAGACGGCGAAACTTACACGAAACCAAAAAAATATATTGGAAAAAAAGGAAGGGAATTCAGGTATGGATTTCCTAACGAAGAATTTTACATAAAGTCACCTGAAGAAATGAAGGTGTTGTTTGCTGATTTGCCAGAAGCCATCATCAACACCAATGAAGTGGTCGATAAAGTTGAGTTGTATAAACTCGAAAGAGATGTTTTACTACCCAAATTTGATATTCCTGCCGAATTTTTAGATGTTGCTGATGAAGCTGATGGTGGTAAAAGAGGAGAAAATAATTTCTTAAAACACTTAACCTATGTAGGGGCAGAAAAACGATATGGTGAGATTACGGAAGAAATAAAAGAACGCCTTGATTTTGAATTAGCAACCATAGAACGGACAGGATATCCGGGGTATTTTTTAATTGTTCAGGATTTTACAACCAAAGCTAGGGAACTCGATGTTTCCGTTGGTCCTGGTAGAGGGTCAGCAGCTGGTTCAGCAGTTGCATATTGTGTGGGTATTACCAATGTAGACCCTATCGCATACAACCTACTGTTTGAGCGATTCTTAAACCCAGACAGGGTTTCACTTCCCGATATTGATATTGATTTTGATGACGAAGGCCGGCAAAAAGTAATAGACTATGTAATTGATAAATATGGTAGTAAACAAGTAGCTCAGATTATTACATATGGTACGATGGCTGCCAAGTCGTCTATTAGAGATACTGCGCGTGTGTTGGAATTACCTTTGTCCGATGCCGACAGGATAGCAAAATTAATTCCCGATATTTCATTAGGTAAGTTGTTTGGATTGTCTGAAGACGAACTATCCCTAAAGTTGAAAAACAATCAGGATGATATTATCAATGCCAAGTTGCTTAAAAGCATGTCTAATGGCAATGATTTAACAGCCGAAACGATTAAATTGGCTAGGGTACTAGAAGGATCAGTGAGGAATACAGGTATTCATGCTTGTGGTGTCATCATCACACCAGAT
>JBLIDJ010000025.1:0-24852 GCA_047634195.1 Flavobacteriales bacterium | reverse complement strand
AAACCTATTTTAAGTTTAAAAGAAAACGACCTTCTGTTTGGGATTTATAAAAAACTTTCCGCTACTTTTTAACATCAAATACTTCAGTAAAATCTTTTATGCTGTTTATTTGTTAGTGCTTATTATTGTCATAGGCACACTGGGCTTTATGTTCATTGAAAATTGGGGTTTGCTCAATTCTTTCTACATGACCATTATCACTATTTCTACCGTTGGTTTTGCAGAAGTGATGCCACTCTCTGATGCAGGAAAAGTATTCACATCACTTTTAATAATTACAAGCTTTGGTACATTCGCATTTGCGGTATCTTCTATCACATCCTATCTTATGGGAGGTGAGTATAAACGATATTATACAAATCATAAATTGCAAAAAATGGTTAATAAATTAGAAAAACATGTCATTGTTTGTGGTTTGGGTAGAGTTGGACGACAAACCATAAAGGAATTAAGGGCTCATAACAAATCATTTGTTTGTTTGGAACGCGACCCAGAAGTTGTTGAGTTTAATAGAACAAATAAACAAATGTTATCAGTTGAAGGCGATGCAACCGAAGATAGTAATTTATTAAGAGCAGGGATTAAGGAAGCACAAGCTATCATCACAACATTACCCAATGATTCAGATAATTTATATGTTGTGTTGGCGGCTAAAGAACTTAATCCTCACTTGAGAGTTATCTCTCGAGCTTCTAAAGCAAGTTCCGTAAAAAAACTAAAAATCGCAGGAGCAGATCATGTCATTATGCCAGATACTGTTGGTGGCTCTCACATGGCATCTTTGGTTATTGCACCAGATGTGTTAGCATTTTTAGATAACATTGCCATCACAGGCGATGCTAAGGTGAACCTAGAAGAGGTGTCGTTTAGCAATTTACCGGAAGACTTTAAATACTTAACAATAAGTGAATTAAGAGCAAGACAAGTATCAGGGTGCAATATCATTGGGTATAAGACACCAGACGGTGAATTTGTCGTAAATCCTGACCCAGACGTGAAGATCGTTCCTAATGCGAAAATGTTTGTTCTGGGTACACCAGAACAAATTAAAAAACTGAACGAAGTGTTTCATATCGTTCTTTAATACAAAATCAAAAACTACTTATAATTCCAAATGACCCAAGTAAGTTTTAAATCTTGGTTATATTTGGCAGAATTTGAATCAAAAAACATAACATGAGAGTAAAGATTTTAAAGGGAATGAGTTTATTAATGGCACTGATATCACCCATTATGACATTTGCACAAGAAGCAAGCGAAGTTACTATGAGTGAGAGAATTGATGCTATTTTTCAACCCATTGTTGATGTATTGGCGTTGGTTATCTTTTTCAAACCATTTGAATTTATTGGCCTTGACTTTCCGTTAGTTGTAATATGGTTGGTTGTAGGAGCAACATATTTTACGATTAAAATGGGTTTCATAAACCTGAAAGGATTTAAGCACGCCATTGAATTGGTAAGAGGAGTGTTTGATAAGCCAGGAGATGAAGGTGAAGTAAGTCACTTTCAAGCTTTGGTGACAGCCTTGAGCGCTACAGTAGGACTCGGGAATATTGCAGGTGTAGCAGTAGCGATAACTTTAGGTGGTCCTGGAGCAACATTCTGGATGATATTGGCCGGGTTATTAGGAATGTCATCTAAATTTGTGGAATGTACCTTAGGTGTGAAATATCGAAAAATAAACGAGCACGGTGAAGTTTCAGGAGGCCCTATGTACTACCTGAAAGATGGATTAGCTAAGCTGGGTAAAGGTCGTTTAGGTCGAACGTTGGCTGTCGTTTTTGCGGTCTTATGTGTAGGTGGTTCTTTTGGTGGTGGAAACATGTTTCAAGCCAATCAAGCTTTTGCACAATTAAGTAGTGTAAAAGAATTTGAATTCATACAAGGATATGGTTTTTGGTTTGGTGTTATCATGGCCATCGCAGTTGGGGTAGTTATCATTGGTGGTATTAAGAGCATTGCTCGAGTTACAGACAAGATTGTTCCATTTATGGTGGGTATATACGTCTTGTTCTCCTTGATTATTATTGGTATGAACATTGAAAACATTGGCGCGGCATTCACGGCAATTTTTGATGGAGCATTTAGTGCAGAAGGAGTCAAAGGTGGTGTAGTTGGTGTATTGATTGTAGGTTTCCAACGAGCTGCATTTTCAAACGAAGCGGGAGTTGGTTCTGCTTCTATTGCACATGCCGCTACTAAGACTGACGAGCCTGTTTCAGAAGGGATTGTTGCATTGTTAGAGCCTTTCATTGATACGGTTGTTGTTTGTACCATGACTGCTTTAGTATTAATTTTTACTGGGTATGGCTCAGGAGCTGAAGGACTTGATGGAGCTCAATTAACATCGGCAGCATTTAGCTCTGTTTTCCCATGGTTTCAATATGTGTTATTGCTAGCTATTGTATTGTTCGCATTCTCTACCATGATTTCATGGTCATATTACGGTCTTAAAGCGTGGACATTTTTGTTTGGACAATCTAAATTGCAAGAGAAAATTTATAAAATCTTGTTCTTGTGTTTTGTAGTAGTTGGAGCGTCATCCTCTTTAGGAGCGGTCATCGACTTTTCAGACATGATGATTCTAGGTATGGCATTCCCTAACATATTAGGGCTATACTTCTTATCCAAAGAGGTTAAAATTGATTTGAAATCTTACTTAAGAAGAATTAAATCTGGTGAGATTAAGCGATATAAATAAGCATTAAAGCTTATTAGCACTAAGGGCTATAAAATCTACGATGATTTTATAGCCCTTTTTTTTGTGCTTAGCACAAATATTCAATACATTGAACCGTGAAACAGCTCTTTAATTTTCATAATCGAGAACAGAAAGGAGTAGCTATTTTAGTGCTCATAGCAATAATACTTATGCTATCGAACCTGTATTTAAGTCAAGTAAGACAATCGGATTCGATTAAAGTTACCATCATACAGGATGCCAACACAACAGATAAGAAGAGTGTTCATCCTCAGGTATTTTTAATTCATCCAAACACCATCACCTTAGACTCTTTGAAACTATTAGGTGTGTCAGACGCATTAGCAAATCAATGGGTGAATTTTAGAGAAAAATTTAAACCCTTTGAGTCCATTGAAGATGTCAAAAAACTATATGCCATGACCGATAGCGTAGTGGCTAGAATTGAATCTTGGATTGTTTGGCCTAAAAAAACAACTAAGGCTAAAGTGTGGGGCGATAAAAAAGGAAAGAACACCATTTATAAAAAACCTAAACGAACAGCTGTTAATGTACTGATCAATAGTGCGACTTCCACAGATTTTATGCAAATCAGAGGAATTGGGCCAGTTTTCTCAGAAAGAATAATAAAATACCGAGAATTATTGGGTGGTTTCCAATCAAAAAATCAATTATTAGAAGTTTATGGAATGACAGATAGTTTGTATGTAGAAATTAAAAACTTCATAAAACTAGATTCTCTTCCACTAAATCAACTAAATGTTAACTCGGTAGACGCTAAAGTACTTGTCAAACATCCATATATTGAATGGCATGTTGCCAACTCTATTGTAAAATACAGAGCAATGCACGGATGTTATCAGCAATTAGACGATATAAAACAAAGCAATTTGGTAAATGAATTATTATACGATAAAATTGCACCATATTTAAAAGCCGATACATGTCTATTGTTAACAGACTAGAAAAAGTAATTAGAGATGTCCCTGATTTTCCAAAACCAGGCATCCTATTTAAGGATATTACTCCAATACTTCAAGACCCTATCTTATGTAAAGATTTGGTCCAGGAATTGGCTCGACCTTTTATAGGTAAAGTGGATGCAGTAGCTGGAATAGAAAGCAGAGGTTTTTTATTTGGAATGGGAATGGCGCAGGCATTAAATGTTCCGTTTATTCCTATTCGTAAAAAAGGAAAGTTACCTTTCCATAAATTCAGTGTTGCTTACGATTTGGAGTATGGCTCGGCAGAAATAGAAGTGCACGAAGATGCTGCCAAAAAAGGCGATAGAATACTAATACACGATGATTTGTTGGCTACAGGAGGAACGGCTGCTGCAGCTCAACAATTAATTCATAAATTAGGTGCAGAAGTAGTAGGCTACTCATTCATCATTAACTTAACATTTTTACAAGGGGCAGGTAAATTAAATGCGCCAGTAGAATCTATCTTAAATATTTAACAAGCAATATGGATTTTTTAGAAAACGAAAACCAGCAAATGATCGCGCAAATGATTCGCGATTTTGCTGAAAAAGAAATAAGACCAGATATGATGAAATGGGATGAGTCGCAAGAATTTCCCGTACATGTTTTCAAGAAACTAGGTGAACTTGGATTGATGGGCGTTCTTGTTCCTCAAGAATATGGCGGATCTGGCTTTGGTTACCACGAATACATTACTGTTATTGTAGAAGTGGCAAAAGTTTGTGGTTCTATTGGTTTATCTGTTGCGGCACACAATTCATTGTGTACAGGTCATATTTTGACATTTGGTAACGATGAGCAAAAAAGTAAATGGTTGCCGAAATTGGCAACAGCAGAATGGATTGGTGCTTGGGGATTGACCGAAACAGGCACAGGGTCTGATGCAGGCGGAATGAATACGGTAGCAGTTCCAGACGGAGATCATTGGGTTATTAATGGTTCCAAGAACTTTATCACACACGCTATTTCAGGTGACATTGCCGTTGTCATTGTTCGTACAGGAGAAAAAGGAGATTCACATGGAATGACCACTTTTGTGATTGAAAAAGGTACGCCTGGGTTTTCTTCTGGTAAAAAAGAAGATAAAATGGGTATGCGTGCTTCAGAAACAGCAGAGCTGATTTTTGACAATTGCAGAGTACACAAAGACAATATACTTGGGAAAGTAGGAGATGGCTTTATTCAAGCCATGAAAGTATTGGATGGTGGTCGTATTTCTATTGCAGCTTTATCATTAGGTATTGCAAGAGGCGCATTTGAATCAGCAGTGAAATATTCAAAAGAAAGAGAACAGTTTGGGAAACCAATCTCTCATTTTCAAGGTATTAGCTTTAAACTAGCCGATATGGCTACTGAAATTGAAGCAGCCACTTTGTTGACACACCAAGCTGCCGACATGAAAAACAAAGGTCAAAAAATGACCAAAGAGTCTGCTTTTGCAAAATATTACGCATCGGAAGTTGCGGTAAGATGTGGTAATGAAGCCGTTCAAATTTTTGGAGGATATGGCTACACGAAAGAATTTCCAGCGGAAAAGTTTTACCGAGATGCAAAACTTTGCACCATTGGTGAAGGAACCTCAGAAATTCAAAAATTAGTGATCTCAAGAGAAATTTTGAAATAACTTTTGCTCAAAACAAAAAAGGTGTACATTTGTGCCCCTGAAAAGATTAAATAACCATTAGAAACAAGATATACCATGTTAATTATTCCGGTAAAAGAAGGCGAGAACATAGAAAGAGCATTAAAGAAGTTTAAAAAGAAATTTGAGCGTACTGGTGTTATTAAAGAATTACGTGCACGTCAACAATTTGACAAGCCGTCTGTTCTTAACCGCGAGCAAAATATTAAAGCTGCATACAAAGAAAGAATGCAGAGAGAAGAGATGTAAACCTCTTTTTAATTTTGATATTAAAGGTGAATGTTATAAATTAACATTCACCTTTTTTTATGAGCCAAATTCAAGCATTTGTTAATTACCTTTCCGCTGAAAAGCGATTTTCTAAGCATACAGTTATTGCTTATCAAAAAGATTTAGAACAGTTTAGTGACTTCTTAGAGCAGTATTTCGAGCTTAAAAACGTTGTTCAGGCAAATAGAGACCACATAAGATCGTGGGTTGTTTATCAAGTAGAGAAACAACTAGGGGAGAAGACAATCAATCGAAAGATTTCGACACTAAAATCGTTTTACAAATACCTGCTCAAATCAGAAGTCATTAACGTAATCCCCACTAATGACATAGCTACACCAAAGCTTAAAAAGAAACTACCCCAGTACATACCACGCGAAGATATGAGTCGTTTGTTGGACGATACTCAGTTTCCTCATGATTTTGAAGGAGTGCGCGATAAATTAGTGATAGAGTTGCTATATTGTACGGGAATAAGATCATCCGAATTAATGGAGTTAACCATAACAAATGTTCGCTTCAACGATTCCAGCATAAAAGTTTTGGGTAAAAGAAAAAAGGAAAGAATAATTCCATTAACTTTAGAATTAAATAATAAGTTGAAAACATATGTTTTTAAAGAAAGAAATGAAATTGCAGTAGAAAACAATCCATATCTGTTTGTAACCATAAAAGGAAAACAAATTTATCATGGATTATTATATAAAATTGTAAATAAATACTTAAGTTTAGTCAGTAGACACGCTAAAAAAAGCCCACATGTTCTAAGACATACATTCGCAACGCACATGCTTAACAATGGAGCGGATCTTAATGGCATAAAAACACTATTAGGTCATACAAGTTTGGCGGCGACACAAATTTATACGCACAATTCCATTGAACAATTGAAATCAATTCATAAACAAGCTCACCCTAGAGGTGGGCATAAAAACAGGGAGGATTAATTATGACAGTAAAAGTTCATTCAATTCATTTTGATGCCGACGTAAAATTGCTAGATTTTATTGAAGGAAAAGTTGGTAAATTAGATCAGTTTCATGACAATATCATAACAAGTGAAGTTTTTTTAAAAGTTGATAACGCAGATAATGCCGAAAATAAGGTAGCTGAAATCAAGTTAGCTATCCCGGGAAAAGAGTTATTTGCTAAAAGGCAATGCAAATCATTTGAAGAGGCAACCGATTTGGCTGTAGAAGCATTGAGAAGACAAATAAAAAAATACAAGGAAAAAAGTAGAAGTTTGTAGTGTTTATAAGCTTTCTCATTGAAATTAAAATGGCTTTGTTTCGACAAAGTCATTTTTTTTATGAAAAAGATAATAATTGGTTTGTGGCAATTGAATTCTTTATTACATTTGCACACCCAATTACGAGGGGGAACATATAGATGTTCTTTGAAAAGACTAAAAAAAAGCCGATATAGCTCAGTTGGCCAGAGCACGTGATTTGTAATCTCGGGGTCGTCAGTTCGAATCTGACTATCGGCTCAATTTTTTTTTAGTTGAAGGGGAGATACTCAAGCGGCCAACGAGGGCAGACTGTAAATCTGCTGACTACGTCTTCGCAGGTTCGAATCCTGCTCTCCCCACATTGGCTGTTAAATTAAAAAAGCGGGAGTAGCTCAGCTGGTAGAGCATCAGCCTTCCAAGCTGAATGTCGCGAGTTCGAACCTCGTCTCCCGCTCTAACAGCCGACGTAGCTCAGTGGTAGAGCGCATCCTTGGTAAGGATGAGGTCGAGGGTTCAACTCCCTTCGTTGGCTCTATTTGTTTTTGAATAAGGCAAGTAACTATAAATTAAAATAAAAAGATCTAGCTATGGCTAAAGCAACATTCGAACGTACCAAGCCGCATGTGAACATTGGTACTATTGGACACGTGGATCACGGTAAGACAACTCTTACTGCCGCAATCTCTAAAGTATTATCTGAGAAAGGTTTCGGAGAAAAAAGAGACTTTGATCAAATTGATAACGCTCCAGAGGAGAAAGAAAGAGGTATTACTATTAACACTTCTCACATTGAGTATGAAACTGCAGCTCGTCACTACGCTCACGTTGACTGTCCAGGTCACGCGGATTACGTAAAGAACATGGTTACAGGTGCTGCTCAAATGGACGGTGCTATTTTAGTTTGTGCTGCAACTGATGGCCCTATGCCTCAAACGCGTGAGCACATCCTTTTGTCTCGTCAGGTAAATGTACCTAGCGTAGTAGTTTTCATGAACAAGTGTGATCTTGTTGACGATGAAGAATTGTTAGAATTAGTTGAAATGGAATTAGGTGATTTACTTGATTCTTACGGATACACTAACACTCCTATCGTTAAAGGTTCTGCTGTTGGTGCACTAGAAGGCGAAGAGCAGTGGGTTAAGTGTATTGAAGAATTAATGGATACTGTTGATTCTCATATTCAAACTCCAGAACGTGATGTTGAAAAACCATTCTTGATGTCTGTTGAAGATGTATTCTCGATCACTGGTCGTGGTACTGTTGCAACAGGAGCAATCGAAACTGGAATTATCAGAACTGGTGACCCAGTAGAAATCATTGGTCTTCAAGAAGAGAAAATGACTTCAACTGTTACAGGTGTTGAGATGTTTAGAAAAATTCTTGATGAAGGTAGAGCAGGTGAAAACTGTGGTCTTTTATTAAGAGGTATTGAGAAAGAAGCTATCAAACGTGGTATGGTTATCGCGAAGCCTGGATCAATCACTCCACACAAAAAATTCAAAGCAGAGGTTTATATCCTTAAGAAAGAAGAAGGTGGACGTCATACTCCATTCCATAACAAATATCGTCCACAATTTTACTTGCGTACTTTAGATGTAACTGGTGAGATTACTTTGGATGAAGGTCGTGAAATGGTTATGCCTGGAGATAACGTTACTATTACAGTAGAGTTAATCACTCCAGTAGCTATGGACAACGGTTTACGTTTCGCAATTCGCGAAGGTGGTCGTACTGTAGGTGCAGGTCAGGTGACTGAGATTTTAGACTAAGATCTTTTATAAATATTGATTAGAGGTTAAAGGTGAGCGTTTTTACGTTCGCCTTTAACTTTCTTACACAGGTGTGGCTCAATTGGTAGAGTATCGGTCTCCAAAACCGGTGGTTGCAGGTTCGAGTCCTGCCACCTGTGCAAACATAAAGCTAACATACATTGGCAAGCATTAAAACATATTTGGCAGAAACTTACCATGAAATGGTACATAAGGTTTCTTGGCCTACTTGGAAAGAGTTGCAAAGCAGTGCTATTTTAGTATTGGTTGCTTCTGTAATTATAGCCTTAATCGTATTCTTAATGGATTACGTAATGGGAATCAATGGACAAGATTCTTTATGGCGAGGTGTATTAGGTGTTATTTATGACATTTTAAGTTAATCTCACTTTAAGAACTTAACATAGATCAAAAATGGCTGATAAAAACGATTTAAAGTGGTACGTTGTTCGTGCTGTGAGCGGAAAAGAAAAAAAAGTACAAGACTTTATTGACTTGGAAATTGGACGCCACGGTTTAGCGGATTATGTGTCTCAAATACTGATACCTACGGAGAAGGTGATTCAGATGCGTAACGGAAAAAAAGTAACAAAAGAACGTTCTTACTTTCCTGGTTATGTGTTAATTGAAGCAGCTTTAGTGGGAGAGGTAGAACATATTATAAAAGGAGTAACTAATGTTATTGGTTTTCTTGGAGCTGAAAAAGGAGGAGACCCTGTTCCATTAAGACAATCAGAGGTTAATAGAATCCTTGGTAAAGTTGATGAGTTGGAAGAAGGCGTTGGAGAAATGCTTATTCCTTACATCGTTGGCGAAACCGTAAAAGTAGTTGACGGACCTTTTAACAACTTTAATGGTGTTATTGAAGAAATTAACGAAGAGAAGAAAAAATTAAAAGTGATGGTTAAAATCTTTGGTCGTAAAACACCAGTGGAACTTAACTTCATGGAAGTAGAGAAAGAAAGTTAGCATTAACGATTTGGTTGGGATATTGAATAAAAGCTTCCCTTTATTTACCAACCAATACACAGATAAAATAAATATAAAATGGCTAAAGAGGTAAGTGCACTTATAAAACTGCAGATTAGAGGAGGAGCCGCTAATCCGTCACCACCAGTAGGACCTGCATTGGGTGCTAAAGGTGTTAACATTATGGAGTTTTGTAAGCAGTTTAATGCCAGAACACAGGACAAGCCCGGAAAGGTTTTACCTGCTGTCATTACTGTTTACGGTGACAAGTCTTTTGACTTTGTTATTAAAACACCACCTGCTGCCGTGCAACTATTAGAAGCAGCCAAATTGAAATCAGGTTCTGCAGAATCTAACCGTGTCAAAGTAGGTAATGTTACTTGGGATCAGGTTAAACTTATTGCAGAAGACAAGATGGCTGATTTGAACTGCTTCACAATGAGTTCTGCAATGAACATGATTGCTGGAACAGCACGAAGTATGGGTATTAATGTTAAAGGTGAACGACCATTTTAAACGAAAGGAAAAATAAAATGGCAAGATTAAGCAAGAACCAAAAGGCAACTCTTGAGAAATTTGATAGAGAAGCTACATTCAGCCTTAAAGAGGCTGCTGCTGTTGTTAAAGATATTACGACTACCAAATTTGATGCGTCTGTAGATATGGCAATTCGTCTTGGTGTTGATCCTCGTAAAGCAAACCAAATGGTGCGTGGAACGGTTTCATTACCACATGGTACTGGTAAAGATGTACGTGTATTAGTACTTTGTAATCCTGATAAGGTTGATGAAGCTACTGCTGCTGGTGCAGATTTCGCAGGACTTGACGAATATATCGCAAAGATCAAAGCTGGTTGGACTGATATTGACGTTATTATTACTACCCCAAATGTAATGGCAAAGGTGGGAGCGTTAGGACGTATATTAGGCCCACGTGGTTTAATGCCTAACCCTAAAACTGGTACTGTTACAATGGAAGTTGGTAAAGCGGTAACTGATGTTAAGGCTGGTAAGATTGATTTTAAAGTAGACAAGTATGGAATTATCCATGCTGCAGTTGGAAAAGTATCTTTTGATACTGATAAAATTGAAGAAAATGCTAGAGAATTACTTCAAACCATTCTTAAATTAAAACCTGCTGCTTCAAAAGGAACTTACGTCAAAAGTATTGCGATGTCAAGTACTATGAGTGCAGGAATTAAAATTGAACCGAAATCAGTTTAATTACTGATCCAAACTCCATTGAACGATGAAAAAAGAGAATAAAAGCGTAGTTATCGAGGAGCTTGCGGGTAAACTTACTGAAAGCAACGTGTTTTACTTAGCGGACACATCTGAACTTAATGCTGAAAAAACCAGCAGATTTAGAAGACAGTGTTTTAAAAGTGGAGTAGAGCTTAAGGTAGTAAAAAACACTTTGTTGCAAAAAGCAATGGAGCGTGTAGAGGGTAAAGATTTTACCGAGATGTATGACGTCTTGAAAGGATCAACCTCTGTAATGTTTGCCGAAGTAGGAAATCTACCTGCGAAACTTATCAAAGAGTTCCGTATTAAAAATGATAAACCTGTATTAAAAGCAGCGTATATTGATGAAGCTATCTTTATAGGTGATGATCAATTAACTTCACTTTCGGAAATAAAGTCGAAAGAAGAGCTAGTTGGAGATATCATTGGATTACTTCAATCGCCTGCTAAAAATGTTATCTCTGCCCTTCAATCGGGTGGTAATACCATTGCAGGATTGGTTAAAACTCTTCAAGAAAGAGCTAACTAAGAACGGAATACAATTTAATTATTTAGAATAACAATTTTTTAAAAAACAAATACAAATGGCAGATTTGAAAGCATTAGCTGAAAATTTAGTTAACTTAACTGTTAAAGAAGTAAACGAATTAGCAACTATCCTTAAGGATGAGTACGGTATTGAGCCAGCAGCAGCTGCAGTAGCAGTAGCAGGTCCAGCAGCAGGCGGAGACGCAGCTGAAGAGCAAACTGAGTTTGACGTAATCCTTAAAGCGGCAGGTGGTTCTAAACTAGCTGTAGTGAAATTAGTAAAAGAATTAACTGGTTTAGGTTTGAAAGAAGCTAAAGGTGTAGTTGATAGTGCTCCAGGTCCAATCAAGGAAGGTGTATCTAAAGACGAAGCTGAGTCGCTTAAGTCTGCTCTTGAAGAAGCTGGAGCAGAAGTTGAGTTGAAGTAAGCTCATACAACTTACATATTAAAAGGTTTAGTCCCTTCTTGGGACTAAACCCTTTTGTAGTTGAAGAAAGTCCTTATTTAATACCTAGTTTCTAACATAATTATATAAGTCTTGGCAAATCTTAATAACCCTGCTGGCCGCATCAACTTTGCGTCCATCACCAATCAAGTTGACTATCCCGATTTTTTGGATATCCAATTGAAATCTTTTCAGGAGTTTTTCCAATTGGAAACAAACCCTGAAAACAGACACAATGAGGGATTATTTAAAGTTTTCAGTGAAAACTTCCCAATCACAGATACCAGGAATCAGTTTGTTCTTGAGTTCTTAGATTATTTTGTTGATCCTCCAAGATATTCTATTGAAGAGTGTATCGAACGTGGACTTACATACAGTGTCCCACTTAAAGCAAAATTAAAATTATACTGTACTGACCCTGAGCACGAAGATTTTGAAACCATCGTGCAGGATGTTTATTTGGGAACTATCCCTTATATGACTCCAAAAGGATCTTTCGTAGTTAATGGTGCAGAGCGTGTTATCGTTTCTCAATTACACCGTTCTCCAGGGGTTTTCTTCGGACAAAGCCGTCACGCCAATGGTACTAAGTTGTACTCTGCCCGTGTTATTCCTTTTAAAGGATCTTGGATTGAATTCGCTACCGATATCAACAATGTGATGTATGCATACATCGATCGTAAGAAAAAGCTTCCGGTTACAACATTGTTAAGAGCTATCGGATTCGAAAGCGATAAAGAAATTTTAGAAATTTTCAACTTAGCTGACGAAGTAAAAGTTTCAAAAGCAGGCCTTAAACGTATTTTAGGACGTCGTCTTGCGGCAAGAGTCTTGAAATCATGGATTGAGGATTTTGTGGATGAAGATACTGGCGAAGTTGTATCGATAGAAAGAAATGAAGTAATTATTGATCGTGAAACTGTCTTAGAAGATGAGCACATCGATCAAATAGTTGATTCAGGAAGTAAAACTATTATTCTTCACAAAGAAGAAGCAGGTGCTGCAGATCACTCAATTATCTACAACACTTTACAAAAAGATACTTCAAACTCAGAAAAAGAAGCGGTTGAACACATCTACCGTCAATTACGTAATGCCGAGCCACCAGACATGGAGACTGCTCGTGGTGTTATCGACAAATTGTTCTTTTCTGAAACCCGTTATGATTTAGGTGAAGTTGGTCGTTATAGAATCAACAAAAAATTAAACCTAGACTTAGACGAAAATAATAGAACTCTTACTAAGTTAGATATTATTGAAATCATCAAATACCTTATTGAGCTTGTAAACTCTAAGGCTGATGTGGATGATATTGATCACTTAAGTAATCGTAGAGTACGTACTGTTGGGGAACAATTATATTCTCAATTTGGTGTAGGTCTGTCTCGTATGGCTCGTACCATTCGTGAAAGAATGAATGTTAGAGATAACGAGGTGTTTACACCTACTGACTTGATCAATGCCAAGACCTTGTCATCTGTTATCAACTCATTCTTCGGAACCAACCAGTTGTCTCAGTTTATGGATCAAACCAACCCACTTGCGGAAGTTACGCACAAGCGTAGATTGTCTGCACTAGGGCCCGGTGGTTTATCAAGAGAGCGTGCAGGATTTGAGGTGCGTGATGTTCACTACACTCACTACGGAAGACTTTGTACTATTGAAACACCAGAAGGACCAAACATTGGTTTGATTTCCTCACTTTGTGTATATGCTAAAATAAACCGTTTAGGATTTATTGAAACACCTTACAGAAGTGTTGAAAAAGGGGTTGTAAACTTTAAAAAAGAAATTACCTACTTAAGTGCTGAAGAAGAAGATGAGCAAACCATTGCTCAGGCTAATGCACCTATAGACGAAAAAGGTCGTTTCATCAACGATAAGATTAAAGCTAGGTTAGAAGGTGACTTCCCAGTTGCTGAACCTAAGGACATTACTTTAATGGATGTTGGACCTAACCAAATTGCATCGATTGCTGCTTCATTAATTCCTTTCTTGGAACATGATGATGCCAACCGTGCTTTGATGGGATCTAACATGATGCGTCAAGCAGTTCCATTAATGCAACCGTCTGCACCTATTGTTGGAACAGGACTTGAGCCTTTAATTGCTAGAGATTCTAGAGTTCTTATTACGGCTGAAGGTGATGGTGTTGTTGAATTTGTTGATGCTAATGAAATTGTAATTCGTTACAAACGTACCGATGAAGAAAGATTGGTATCTTTTGATGAAGACACAATATCTTATAGACTTACTAAATTTCAAAAAACGAATCAAAGTACTTGTATCAACCTTCGCCCAATGGTTAAAAAGGGAGCGAAAGTTGTTAAAGGTGAGATTTTAAGTGAAGGTTATGCGACGGAAAAAGGCGAATTAGCTATTGGACGTAACTTAAAAGTAGCTTTCATGCCTTGGAAAGGGTATAACTTTGAGGATGCAATTGTAATTTCTGAGAAAGTTGTTAGAGAAGATATCTTTACTTCACTTCATATTGATGAATACACCTTAGAAGTACGTGATACTAAACGTGGTTTAGAGGAACTTACTGCTGATATTCCAAACGTTTCTGAAGAGGCTACAAAAGACCTTGATGAAAATGGATTAATTAGAATTGGTGCTGAAATCAAAGAAGGTGATATTTTAATTGGGAAGATAACTCCGAAAGGAGAAACGGATCCAACTCCAGAAGAAAAACTATTACGTGCCATCTTTGGTGACAAAGCAGGTGATGTAAAAGATGCATCTTTAAAAGCTTCTCCTTCTTTACGTGGTGTTGTAGTTGACAAGAAATTGTTTTCAAGAGCTATCAAAGATCGTAAAGAAAAAGCAGCTGATAAGCCATTGTTAGAAGCCATTGATAAAGAACATCTTAAAGATGTTGCTGATTTAAAAGGCATTCTTACAGAAAAATTAATGAAATTGGTTAGTGGAAAAACTAGCCAAGGTGTTTCAACTCATTATAATGAAGAGTTGATTAAAAAAGGTGTTAAGTTTAATCAAAAGATTCTTACTACCATAGATTACACCATTGTTAATGCTGATAAATGGACAACAAGTTCAGAGATCAATGAGCTAATCAAAATATTGATTCATAACTTCATTATTAAGTTCAACGACTTATTAGGAATACATAAGCGTAAGCGTTTCCAAGTATCAGTAGGTGATGAGTTACCCGCTGGAATTGTGAAATTAGCTAAAGTTTATATTGCTAAAAAACGTAAACTGAAAGTGGGAGATAAAATGGCAGGACGTCATGGTAATAAGGGTATTGTTGCACGTATCGTTCGCGATGAAGACATGCCTTTCTTAGAAGATGGAACTCCTGTTGATATTGTATTAAATCCATTAGGTGTACCATCTCGTATGAACCTTGGACAGATATATGAAACTGTATTGGCTTGGGCTGGAGAGAAACTAGGTAAGAAATTTGCCACTCCAATTTTTGATGGTGCATCGTTAGATGACATCAACAAATACACCGATGAAGCAGGCGTACCACGTTATGGTAAAACTTACTTATATGATGGTGGAACTGGAGAACGTTTTGACCAACCAGGTACGGTAGGTATTATATACATGCTGAAACTAGCGCACATGGTTGACGATAAAATGCATGCGCGTTCTATCGGACCATACTCACTTATTACGCAACAACCTCTTGGTGGTAAAGCACAATTTGGTGGTCAGCGATTTGGTGAGATGGAAGTTTGGGCACTGGAAGCATTTGGTGCTGCAAATATCCTTCGTGAAATCCTTACTGTAAAATCAGATGACGTAGTTGGTAGAGCGAAAGCATACGAAGCTATTGTTAAAGGAGACGTGATGCCTCAACCTGGAATTCCTGAATCGTTTAACGTATTGTTACACGAGTTAGCAGGTCTTGGTTTGAACATCGACTTAAGTTAATTAATCACGAGCCCAATTGTTGGGCTCGTGGTATTGTTTTATAGCATTCATCCATATTTTGAATTATGGCATACAAAAAGGATAATAAACCAAAAAGTAGTTTCAATACAATTACGATTAGCTTAGCTTCTCCTGAGCTTATTTTAGAGCGTTCACATGGTGAAGTTTTAAAGCCAGAGACGATTAACTATCGTACCTATAAGCCTGAGCGTGATGGTTTGTTTTGTGAGCGTATTTTTGGACCAGTAAAAGATTACGAATGTCATTGTGGTAAATACAAGCGTATTCGTTACAAAGGAATTGTTTGTGACCGTTGTGGTGTTGAAGTAACAGAAAAGAAAGTACGTCGTGAGCGTATGGGACACATTTCATTAGTTGTTCCTGTTGCACATATTTGGTACTTCAAATCGTTACCAAATAAAATAGGTTACTTGTTAGGCCTGCCTACTAAAAAATTAGATCAAATCATTTATTACGAACGATACGTTGTAATAAATGCAGCTGGTGTAAACAATAAAGAAGGTGAACCTTTACAATACCTTGATTATGTAACAGAAGAAGAGTATTTAGATATACTTGAAACTTTACCTCCAGATAATCATTATTTAGACGATAAAGACCCTAACAAGTTTATTGCAAAAATGGGTGCAGAAGCACTTCACTCTTTGCTTTCTAGACTTGATTTAGATACTTTATCGTATGATTTACGACATAAAGCGAATACTGAAACGTCGCAACAACGTAAAAATGAAGCTTTAAAACGTTTACAAGTAGTTGAAGCATTTAGAGATGCTAATAAGCGTATTGTAAATAAACCAGAATGGATGATTGTAAAAGTAGTTCCGGTTATACCACCAGAATTACGTCCATTGGTGCCACTTGATGGTGGTCGTTTTGCAACTTCGGATTTAAATGATTTATACCGTCGTGTAATTATTCGTAACAATCGTTTAAAACGATTGATTGAAATTAAAGCTCCTGAAGTAATATTACGTAACGAAAAACGTATGCTTCAAGAAGCGGTAGATTCATTGTTTGATAACTCTAGAAAATCTTCTGCAGTTAAGACAGAATCTAACCGTCCTTTAAAATCTCTTTCAGATTCATTAAAAGGTAAACAAGGTCGTTTCCGTCAAAACTTATTGGGTAAACGTGTCGATTATTCTGCACGTTCGGTAATTGTTGTTGGACCTGAGCTTAAACTACACGAGTGTGGTTTACCTAAAAATATGGCTGCTGAGCTTTTCAAACCATTCATCATTCGCAAGATGATTGAGCGTGGTATTGTAAAAACAGTAAAATCGGCTAAGAAAATTGTCGATAAAAAAGAGCCCGTTGTTTGGGATATTCTAGAAAATGTATTGAAAGGGCATCCGGTATTACTTAACCGTGCTCCTACGCTACACAGACTTGGTATTCAGGCATTCCAACCGAAACTTATTGAAGGAAAAGCAATTCAGTTACATCCATTAGTGTGTACTGCATTTAATGCCGATTTCGATGGGGATCAAATGGCAGTTCACTTACCATTAGGTAGTGCTGCAATTTTGGAAGCTCAAATGTTAATGTTAGCATCTCATAACATCCTTAACCCTGCCAACGGAGCACCTATTGCGGTACCTTCTCAGGATATGGTTCTTGGATTGTACTACATTACCAAAGGTAAACGTACTACTGAAGATGAGATCGTTAAAGGTCAGGATATGACTTTTTACTCTTCTGAAGAAGTTAACATTGCATACAACGAGAAGAAACTTGACTTACATGCGAACATCAAAGTAATGCACACGCATTTCGATGGTAGCAAAGAGTTAATAGAAACTACTACTGGACGTGTATTGTTTAATGAAGTTGTTCCACCAGAAGCGGGATACATTAATCAATTATTGACCAAAAAAGCACTAAGAGATATTATTGGTGAAATTCTTAAAGTTGTTGGTGTTGCGCGTACTGCACAATTCCTTGACGACATTAAAGAAATTGGTTACTACAATGCATTTAAAGGCGGACTTTCGTTTAATTTATCTGATGTAATTGTTCCTCCAGAAAAAGAAGAACTAGTTGCTAAGGCAACAGGCGAAGTTGATGATGTAATGGCCAACTATAACATGGGTCTTATTACAAACAATGAGCGTTACAATCAAATAATTGATATTTGGACACATACCAACTCTAAATTGACTAACACCTTGATGGATCGTCTTGAAAAAGACCGTCAAGGATTTAACTCAGTTTACATGATGTATGATTCTGGTGCAAGGGGTTCTAAGGAACAAATTCGTCAGTTATCAGGTATGAGGGGATTAATGGCAAAACCACAAAAATCGGGTGCGTCATCTCAAGAAATTATTGAAAACCCTATTCTTTCTAACTTTAAAGAAGGATTATCAATTCTTGAATACTTTATCTCTACTCACGGTGCTCGTAAAGGTCTTGCCGATACAGCACTTAAAACAGCAGATGCGGGTTACTTAACACGTCGTTTGGTGGATGTTGCTCAAGATGTAGTAATATCAAGTGTAGATTGTGGTACTCTTAGAGGATTGATAGCTACTTCATTGAAGAAAAATGAAGATGTTGTTGAATCATTGAAAGACAGAGTTCTTGGTAGAACTTCAGTGCATGATGTGTATCACCCAGTAACCGAAGAATTAATTGTTAATTCTGGTGAATTGATTGGTGACATTGAAGCTAAAAAGATTGAAGAATCTCCTATCGAAGAAGTTGAAATACGTTCAGTATTGACGTGTGAGGCTGTAAGAGGTACTTGTTCTAAGTGTTATGGTAGAAACCTTGCTACAGGGCGTTTAGCACAAAACGGCGATGCTGTTGGTGTTGTTGCTGCTCAGTCTATTGGTGAACCGGGTACACAGTTAACACTTCGTACTTTCCACGTGGGTGGTACTGCATCTAACATTACAGATGAGTCTGAATTGAGAGCTAAGTTCGCAGGAACGTTAGAAATAGAGGAACTAAGAACTGTTGAGAGAATCAATGATGATGGTGAAAAACTAGAAGTAGTTATCGGTCGTTCGGCTGAATTCAGAATCATTGATACTAAGACAAACATTGTTCTTATGACAGGTAATATCCCTTATGGTTCATTTATTCATACCAAAGGAGGTAGCATCAAAAAAGACGACCTAATCTGTAAATGGGATCCTTACAATGCTGTAATGGTATCTGAAATGGCAGGTAAAGTTGAATTTGAAAATATCATCGAAGGCTTAACTTTCCGTGAGGAAGTTGATGAGCAAACAGGATTTAAGGAAAAAGTTATTGTTGAGTCGAGAGACAAAAAACGTAACCCGACCATCAAAATCATGGATGCTAAAGGAAAAGATCAATTAAAGTTCTATTCTTTACCAGTAGGTGCTCATATCGTTGTTGAAGACGGTGATAAAATTGGATCAGGTAAAATCTTAGTTAAGATACCTAGAGTTTCTGGGAAATCTGGAGATATTACCGGTGGTTTACCTCGTGTAACTGAGTTATTCGAAGCACGTAACCCATCTAATCCAGCAGTTGTTACTGAAATTGATGGTTTCGTTTCTTACGGAAAAATCAAAAGAGGTAACCGTGAAATTATCATCGAATCTAAAACGGGCGAAACTAAAAAGTATTTAGTATCCCTAGCAAAACATATCTTGGTTCAAGAAAATGATTTTGTAAAAGCGGGAACTTCTTTATCTGATGGAGCTATCACTCCGGGTGATATCCTTAATATTCAAGGACCAACAGCGGTTCAAGAGTACTTGGTAAATGAGATACAAGAAGTATATCGTTTACAGGGTGTGAAAATTAATGATAAGCACTTTGAAGTAATTGTTCGTCAAATGATGCGTAAGGTTGAGATTGGTGATCCAGGTGATACAAAATTCTTGGAAAAACAATCTGCTAACAAGCTTGCATTCATGAAAGAGAATGACTGGATATACGGTAAAAAAGTTGTTACCGATGCTGGTGAATCTCCTAACTTGAAAGAAGGACAGATAGTAACATTACGTAAACTGAGAGATGAGAATTCTGTACTGAAACGTAAAGACATGAAATTGGTTGAGTCGAGAGATGCCATACCAGCAACTTCAAGTCAAATGTTACAAGGTATTACTAGAGCCTCGTTACAAACGGATAGCTTTATATCTGCTGCATCATTCCAGGAAACTACTAAGGTTCTTAATGAAGCTGCAGTAAGCGGTAAAGCAGATGGTTTACTAGGATTAAAAGAAAATGTAATTGTTGGTCACTTAATACCAGCAGGAACAGGATCTCGAAACCTACAGAATATGGTCGTAGGCTCTCAAGAGGAGTTTGATAACCTTGTTCAACATAAAAAAACTGAAACAATAACTGAATAATTAAAAAGCCCTTGAAAAAGGGCTTTTTTTTACTTAAATATTATGGAAGAAGAAAAAAAAGGAAATCAAATCAACATCGAATTAAGTGAAGAGATTGCTGATGGTACATATGCTAACTTAGCAATCATTACTCATTCTAATGCTGAATTTATCGTAGATTTTATTCGAATGATGCCTGGCATTCCAAAAGCCAAAGTAAAGTCTCGTATTGTACTTACCCCACAACATGCAAAAAGATTGATGGGCGCACTTGCTGACAACATTAGTAAATACGAAGCTGCACATGGACCTATTAAGGATACCAAAGGTGGAGAACCTGAAGGAGGTGCTTTTCCCATGAATTTTGGAGGACCTACGGCGCAAGCTTAAATGTCAATTCAAGTAAGTAACTTATTTTAAAAAAAAAAGGGAGATTCGCAAGAGTTTCCCTTTTTTTGGTTTAAGCATGTTCGAAAGTTTAACATGGTCATAGATTATATGTTTACTTGTCATTAGTTAATCAATACAGCCTCAATAGCTTTAATTGAGCGAAGTGAAATTTGAAAGAGTTATGAATACCTTTCTGCACAATCATCTCGAGCATAATTGATATTGTCCAATCATTGATCTCAAAAGGCCTTATCGCAAAACAAAGATTTCACGAATAAATCACAGCTACTTCTTTAATTTCAATAGTGTCAGGATAGAATACAGTCATGAATAATGTCTTAAAGTTTTGTTTTCCTTGCCTTTTTGAACGTTCCGAACAATTCACCAAGAACGCGTTTTGTTTAAGACAAACCACTTAGTTAGGGTCTGCTGAAAAACAGGTGTAGTTTTGTTATTCAATTATTTATATCTTTTCGCTAAGTATTAAGAGCAAAACAAGATTATGGAGTGAAAACGAACAAAAACCTTGCGCTTTTTGTTCGTTAGTCAGAAAACCACCCTCTATTTCGTTGTTTTCAACTCACAGTATTATTATACGACTTCATTTTGTCGCCTCATATAGGTCGTATTCTGACTTTTTTAGCAGACCCTTGTTATTAATTTTTTAATACTCACGACTAAGTTTTAATGCATAATGCGGGTTAAATCATAAAGGAATATATTTATGTAATAATCTTTTATTTTTTAAAGCCTGTTTTTTTAGCTTTGTGTATGAATGTAACAGAAATTATTCAAGCTGCTTTAAGAGAAGATATAGGTGATGGAGACCATTCTGCTTTGGCATGTATTCCTGAAACTGAGCACGGAGAGGCTAAGTTATTAGTAAAGGAAAAAGGGGTGTTAGCAGGCGTAGAAATAGCTTTGGCGGTATTTAAAGAAGTTGACCCCAAGCTATTAGTTAGTGTAATAAAAAAGGATGGAGAATTAATCTGTATTGGAGACATTGTGCTGACCGTGAAAGGGAAGTCGCAAAGTATATTGAAAGCGGAGCGTCTTGTGCTAAATATTATGCAACGCATGAGCGGTATTGCGACCAAAACAGCAAGCATGGTTGATTTGGTTAAAGACACAAACGTTAAACTACTAGACACGCGTAAAACCACACCTAATTTTAGAGTGCTTGAAAAAATGGCTGTTAAAATAGGTGGAGCTGAAAATCACCGAATGGGATTGTATGACATGATTATGCTCAAGGACAATCATATCGATTATGCAGGAGGGATAAAACAAGCCATATCTAAGACTAAACAATATCTTGATCAGCATAAAAAAAATCTAAAAATTGAAGTTGAAGCACGCGACCTAGATGAAGTAAAACAAATATTGGAAGCAGGACCAGTAGATAGAATTATGCTCGATAATTTTTCCTTTGCGGATATAAAAACGGCAGTTACACTCATAGGAAATCGAAGCGAAACAGAAGCTTCAGGAGGCATAACTGAAGACACACTATTGGAATATGCATTATGTGGCGTAAATTACATCTCCATTGGCGCATTGACTCACGCTGTTAAAAGCCTTGACTTAAGTTTAAAAGCCGTATGACTATAAAGGAGAGTTGGAAAACAAGATGGATGACCTTACCCGTCATCAAGCCTTTAATTGCATTATCTAAAAGTGTTCACCCATATGGTTTTGAAGGCCTAAGTCTTTTTTATGTGCTCCAGTTTTTCATCAAGGGCTTACAAGAAGGGGATATCAACACAAGAGCTTCAGCCGTAGCGTTCAAGCTACTACTCGCTTTTATGCCTTTTGCAATTATGCTCTTTACCTTGATTCCTTATTTACCCATTGACAATCTAGAACAGCGGATCATTACTTTAGCTTCGGAAGGTATGCCTGCCTCAGTTTTTGAGCTTTTTGAAGGCACACTAACCGAACTAATTTCTAGAAAATACACAACCTTTTTATCATTAAGTTTTCTACTAGGTATTTATTATGCATCAAATACTATCAATGCTTTGTTTGATGGCTTCAGTGCTTCTTTTCATTTGACCAGAAAAAGAAACATTTGGAAACAAAGAGCTTATAGTATTATACTCATTTTAACATTACCTATTTTCTTGGCTACCGCTTTTGCTGTCCTGACATTTAGTAATGTATTTTTTGATTTTCTCAGTGAGAACGAATGGCTTTCAGGTGATTTCAGTTTTGGATTGCTATATCTACTAAAATGGATTGTAGTTCTGCTTTCATTGACAATAGCAATTACTACCCTGTACAATGTAGGAAATACCGAACGATACAAATGGAGGGTAATAACAGCTGGTGGAAGTTTTGCCACCGTTATGCTGATTGTCGTTTCTCAAGGATTTGCTTTTTATGTCAGTAATTTTGGACAGTTCAATAAACTTTATGGCTCTTTAGGTGCTATCTTAGTTACCTTAATTTGGGTACAATTAATTTCACTTATTATATTACTCGGTTTTGAGCTGAATGCAGGAATTTCAAAAGCTCGAAAAACCATAACTTCAAAATCTTATGACGCACTCAATTAAAACATTGCTTGCTGTATTTCTATTAATTTCAGTGAGTCTTCCGGCCCAACAGAGATGGCAGACTCAATCACCAACTCAGCAGTATTGGCAACAAGAAATAGCATACACCATTGATGCAACCATTGATGAAAAAGAAAACACCATAACAGGTAATCAATCTTTAATCTATACCAACTATTCACCTGATACTTTGCATGAATTATATTTTCATTTGTATCAAAATGCCTTTCAACCAAATTCGTATTTAGACAATCTGCACCGTGCTAATCATGATAAGCCCAGTTTTGGGAAATACGAATCACAAGGGTTAGGGACCCAAATAAAAACATTTACCGTAAACGGCGACAGTGTTGTCACGAGCATTGATAACACCATTATGCATGTGTTTTTAAATGCACCTCTTTTACCGGGTAAATCACTAACCATACAAACAAATTTTATTACTTACTTCGATCAAGGATCTATCGGAAGACGTATGACATTTTATAATTCTTATGGTTTCAAGCATTACAATGGCGTTCATTGGTATCCACGTGTTTCTGTGTATGATAGAAAGTTTGGTTGGACAACGGATCAGCACTTGGGACGTGAGTTTTATGGAGATTATGGGACATTTGATGTGTCACTTACTTTTAATAGCCAATTTATTGTGGAAGCTACAGGCGCATTGCAAAACGAAAATGAAGTATTACCAGAAGAATTAAAATCAAGACTTGCTATTTCAAACTTTAAAAATAAACCTTTTGGAAGTGCTCCGTCTATTCCCATAAAATATACCGAAGGCGAAACTAAAACGTGGAAATACCATGCAGAAAACGTGCATGACTTTGCCTTTACCGCAGACCCTACTTATCGTATTGGAGAAGTAGAATGGAATGGGATCAAATGTATTGCATTAGTGCAAGAACCTCATGCTTCAAAATGGCAAAATGCTGCTGAATACACCGCTAAGATCATTCAAACTTTTTCCGAAGACTTTGGCATGTACGAATATCCGAAAATGGTTGTTGCGGACGCGAGAGATGGTATGGAATACCCTATGCTAACATTAGATGGTGGATGGGATCCTAATTACAGAGAATTATTGGTTCATGAAGTTGCTCATAATTGGTTTTATGGAATGATTGGTAACAATGAGGCTTATAGAGCTCCATTAGACGAAGGATTTACTCAGTTCTTAACTGCATGGGGTTTAAGTAAAATTGATGGTGATACGCTTGTCACAAAACCTTCTTCTAACAAATACATTGCCCGTTTTAAGCGTCCTGAAGACGTGAAAGCTAGTCAAGTCTATTATGGGTATTTAAGAGATGCTATAAAACACACTGACCCTAGTTTAAACACCCATTCTGACGACTTTAATGGAGCGCTTGGCCAAGGTGGTGGATATGGTCATGTCTATTACAAAACCGCCACCATGTTGTTTCATTTGCAATATGTGTTAGGTGATGAGCTTTTTCAAAACGCTATGAGAAATTATGTGCATCAATGGAAATTTGCTCATCCATACGTTGAAGATTTTAGGAATAGCATCATACAATTCACAAAAGTTGATTTAAATTGGTTTTTTGACCAATGGTGGGAACAGCCTAAGCAACTAGATTATGCTATAAAAAAACTCAAATACAACAAGAAAACATCTGATTGGACCATTACCATAGAACGCAAAGGGTCCATGCAAATGCCACTTGATTTTACTGTGACAACCGAAGATGGTAAAACTCATGACTTTCACATCCCCAACACCTTTTTTGTGAAAAAAACCGACGCTACTGTATTACCCAAATGGACAGGATGGGGAAAACTGAATAAAACATATCACGCTAATTTTAAGGTGAATAATAAATCGATTACTAATGTTGAAATTGATAAA
>JBLIDJ010000024.1:0-25833 GCA_047634195.1 Flavobacteriales bacterium | reverse complement strand
GCTAAACCAACGACGCCCCACGCTACGCTCAGCGGGGGAAGTTCTTATGGTGGAGGGTACGACGACGGAAAGCTTGGCTTTGGTTTATACTCTACTACATTTGAAGGTAATGGTACTAATCAAACAGTTGGTGGTATGTCTTTAAGACACGGGGACTGGTCGGTGCGGTACGAAAATGATGGCTGGCCGTTTACAGAAAGTGGTTTAGGCGATGGAAATGATAGTTACCGTTCTGCTGCCTTGCAAATTAATTATTTAGATTATTCTGCTGGGTTTAAATTGTTTACTGGAGCAAGAGAAGAGGCGCAATTTAAATATGAAAATGAAATGTATGATGGGATTAAAGACTATTCTTGCGTGGGAAGTTTTTGTGAACGTTATCCACGTAATTGGACAAGTGAAGTTGGCCCTCGTTACCGTTTAGGCGCTGCGTATTTTGGTTATCAAGGCTATCAAGCGGGGTTAAATGCAGAACGGATTCGACACGGAATTCAAAATAGATTTGCGCATGGAGCAAATCCACAACCTGGTTTCGAAATGCTAAATGATGATTGGAAAGGCTATTTTAATTATCAATCTTCAAATCCTTTTACGTTATGGTAAAAAAATATTTATTGATTTTCACACTATTTATATTTTCGTTAGGTGCTTCATGTCAGAGGCATCGTGTTATGAAAGTAGGAAATGAAACTGTGTTGAAAAAACCCAATTACAGGCTTGATTACATATTAGATAAAAAAGGAGCTACACTGATTGACACGACTTCAGTTTATGTCTATACAGAAACAGACAACAGCTTTGGAGCAGTAAGGACTTACCTTAATTTTAGTTCTAACGGCTTCGTTGTTGAAGTTATTAAATTTCATGAAGTGCCAATAAAATTAAAAGACTTTGAAGTTCATGCTAATTCTGTAAAAAGAGGTAAGTACGAGTTATTGAATGATAACCGCATAAAGTTGGAGTTGTTTTTCCCAGGCGAACCAGTACCATTTACAAATGGTTGGAAACGAATAATTCGAAAAGGAGTAATTGTGGGTGATACTATCAAAATAGAAACCGATCCCTGGGATGTCCATAATTACGTTCGTCAGGTAAATTGGAGGTAGGATGGTAAAAAAATATTCAATAATCATTGTATTCGCCCCCAGCTCGGCGTAGCGTCTCGCTACGTCTTAGTAAGCGCGGCATCCTTGCCGCAATTAAAAGCTTTATTGTTTATATTAGTTGATGCTAACAGAATAAGAGCTTAAATACCACTAACCATACAAATTGAGTTCATAAACACGATTATGGATTAGTTCAAGTAGAAACTATCAAAGGATTATGGCAAACAGTTTAGCTTATTTCTTTCAGTCCAGAGGACTTGGGTTAACGAACGTAGCGAGACGCTACGCTCAGCGGGGGGTATATAATTCACCATATAATTATGTGCCGTTTCAACAGAAATGGTGGCATGGTATTTATCGTATTCCAAGAAAATATTAGGATATGAAAATTATTATTTTTTACATATTATTTTTTTTGCTATTCAGTACTAATTTAGTAGCGCAATCTTCTTTATGTAAACATGAAGAGGAAGAAGAATTGGGCAATGGAGTTGTTGAAAGTATGCCTCAAATTAAGAGAGGAGATGAAAGCTTGTTGAAATTTATACATAAACAAATTATGTATGATTCTATTTTGAAGATTGATTGCGAACAGATTGTTCATGTTTTCTTCTGGGTAGATGAGAATGGTAATACACTTTCTCATTGTCTTTTAAAAGAAGTGAGAGAAGATTTAGATAAAGAGGCTTTGCGAGTAGCAAAACTTGTGAAGTTTGATGAACCTGCAAAACATAGAGGCAAACCGATTAAAATTAAATATGTAATTCCGGTAAAGTTTGAGCCTAAAAAATCCCGCCAATAAGAGCGGGATTTTTAATACGCTAAATTTTGGATATGTCCCCTGCTGATGCCACTACTACACAATATTACGAATTAGGTAATGGATTGGGGCAAACAGAAATAGTGAGCAAAGGAAATGGTACAAGCATAAGCAATGACCCCCGCTCGGCGTAGCGTCTCGCTACGTCGTTAAAGGCGCGGCATCTTGCCGCTATTAAAAGCTTTTTTATTTATATTAGTTAACGCTAACAGAATAAGAGCTTTTATACCAGTAACCATACAAATTGAGTTCATAGACACGATTATGGATTAGTTCAAGTAGAAACTATCAAAGGATTATGGCAAACAGTTTAGCTTATTTCTTTCAGTCCAGAGGACTTGGGTTAACGAACGTAGCGAGACGCTACGCTCAGCGGGGGGGTAGTTTTTTATAATCGGTATCCAAGTCCAATTTTCAAAATATTCACATTCGTGTTAAACTTTATATCTAGAACATCATTGTCAACTCCGAGTTTGACAAAATCATATTGAGCTTGAACAAAAAGTTTTTCTGTGATATCGTAAGCAAGTCCGAAATTAAAATTAAATCCACTTTGAGTGCCGCTTGCATCTGAAACATCAAATCCGTTATTGGTTCCAGAAGCATTAAAAACCATAATTGTATATCCTAATCCAACTGTTGGATGGAACTTATCTATTGATTTTAAATCCAATTCTCCGAATATTCTAGGTTGAATTACGTATGATGTAACTTTAAAATTTAGAAAACCATTATTTTGATTTGAATTGTTCACCAAGACTCCACCATTGAGTGAAATTCCTATGTTTACTGGATTCAGATTAGCGATTCTATAATCAGCACCAATATCAATAATTCCGTTATAATTTTCTCCGACAAAGTTATTGTCAATCGTAATAGGATAATTTAATTCAAGGCTGAATTTAGAATCTTGTGAAAAAGATTTGATACTGAAAATCAGTAATAATGTCAATAAAAATTTTTGTTTCATAGTTTTGGTTTAAATTACTTACAATAATCGGACATGTGTACCATTACACATATCTACTGATATTGGTAGCTAAAGGTAACAACTAAAGTAAATTTCACAAAGAAATAATACTTTGTAAGCATGAGTTATTAAATAAAAGCCACAAAAAGACCCTACTCTTTTTCAAAGTAAGGTTACTCCAACTGGCGCGGAACTGCTTGTGGTGCACCTATCGAATCGTGCAAGGCCTTAGATAGCAAAAGGAAAAAGCAAATAGAAAGGCGTAGTATCACTTCCCTTGCGACACATGCATCAAGTTACAAAGCTTGTACAGCAGGCGAGCACCAACATTGGCATCCCATTCGTCATTTCCAGGAGATACTTCATTTAAATCAAAACCAACAATGGTTTTACCAGCTTCGGCAATAGACTTTACTAAATAAATAGCTTCGTTAAAACTCAAACCGCCTGGTACGGGTGTGCCTGTATTTGGGCATAATTCAGGAGACAAACCATCAATGTCGAAACTGATATAAATGTTGTTGGGCAAGGCAGCAATAATATCTTTGCATTGTTGATGCCATGTAACACCTTTAAACGCTTGTTGTTTTATGGCGTAATCATCGAATAACACAACGCGCTTGTCTTGTTTAATGATTTCCATTTCGTCTTCGCACAAGTCTCTTACACCTACTTGCACGATGGTAGAAATACCGGGCAACTTCAGTGCATTGTACATAATGCTCGCATGTGAGTAGTCAAACCCTTCGTACGATTTTCTTAAATCGGCATGGGCATCTATTTGCAAAATACCTACTTGTTCATGTTTTTCGGAAATGGCACGCATGTAACCAAGTGGTGTACTATGGTCGCCACCAACGAGGCCTACTAGTTTGTTTTGGGCGAGTAATTGTTTGGTTTGTTTGTACACTTGTTTGTTGAGGTCAATGCAAGCCTCATTAATTTCACCTTGAAAGCCTTTTAACTCTTCCGAAAGCTCGTTGCCACTTTCTAAACAATCGATAATTAGCTTGGCTTTTGCTCTGAAGTGCTGGCTAAGTTGTTGCCAGTTTTTGTTGATGGGTATGGTTCCTACACCAATATAAGCAGCGTCAGGAACATCGAAATCGTAAAAATCTAATTGTACCGAAGCATCCAAGATAGCTTTTGGCCCTTTTGAAGCACCGCCTCCATACGAGGTAGTTACATCCCAAGGAACAGGAAGCAACACAATGCTGCTTTCGGCTATCGTGTATGGAAAACCAAAAAAATTGCCGTTGGAAATTCCAACGGCACTAAAATCAAAATTAGTTGAGCTCATGTAACATACGTTTCACATAGTTTGGCAATTCAAACGCCCCTTTGTGCAATTGTTGGTTGTAGTAATGCAAGGCATTGTTTGTTTCAAAAGCATTGGCCTGCTCAGCAATAGGAGCTGTTGGATTGATAGATCCGTTGCTCGCAATTTGAAAACTCCAAATTCCACTTGGGTACGTTGGTGCTTGAAACAATAATGTTTTTACACCTTCTTTACCAAATAAGTCTTTTAAGCATGCATTTAGTTCCACAAAAGTATCACTGTTAAATGTTGGTGATTCTCCTTGCGTAACCAACAATCCATTAGCCTTTAAGGTACGTTTGCATTCTTGGTAAAAAGCGGTTGAGAACAAACCTTCAGCTGGTCCAACTGGGTCCGATCCATCCACGATGATTAAATCATAGATGTCAGCAGTAGCTTTTTTCACGTAGTCTATGCCATCTCCAATGATCAAATCTAATTTTGGATCATCAAAACTTTTGGATAGGCTTGGCAAATGTTCTTTACAAGCTTCTATCACATTGGCATCTATTTCAACAAGTGTTACTTTTTCTACACCCGTATGTTTTAGTACTTCTCTGATAGTACCACCATCGCCACCACCAATCACCAACACATTTTTTACCTGTCCATGGGACAAGATAGCGGGGTGAGCAATCATTTCATGGTAGTGCATCTCATCCTTTTCGGTACACATAACCATGTTATCGATAGTCAATGTTTTGCCGTAGGCATAGGTATCTATCACACGTACTTTCTGGAACTCAGAAGTTTTGTTGTACAACATGTCACCTGTGTGACGAAGAGAAAGTGCTTGGTTTTCGTCCTTGTCTGTAAACCACACATTACGAGTGAATTTACTTGGGTTGGTATATTTTTTAGACTCTTCACGCATCGAAGTCATGTCGAAATCTTTGTGAGTCAATTGACTTATCATTCCACGACGCATTTCTAGAGCAGAATAATTCTGCGATTCAAACGCTTTTTTCAAAAACTCGAAAGAAACCCACGGATCAACCGCGTCACCACAGGTAAACAAATCTACTGCAGCATATCCATATTCTGGCCATGTATGTATGGCTAAATGGCTTTCTTGAATTACAACTACGCCACTCACGCCATAAGGGCTAAAATGGTGAAAGGTGGAATTGATGACTGTTGCTCCTGCTGTAGAAGCTGCTTCGACCATACCCGTTTCTATGAGGGTAACGTCGTTCATTATTTCGGGGTTACAGTTAAAAAACTCCACCAAAATGTGCCTGCCTAATGCTGCCATGTTTCTAATTAATTATTCGCGCAAATATAATATATAGTTGTTCTATTTTTGTTTTTTTTCAAAACGCATAATCGACTGATTATCAACGAAATTAACTTGTGATGAGTTAAATATAAGTTTTTAAAACAGAACAAAGTCAACGTATACAAGATAGTAATGTTTTTTCTATTGTATTGCGCGTTATTGTGTCCCGTGAATTAGACTTAACCTGTCATCATGGAATAGCCTAATAATTAAAAATTGAAACTGTTTCGACATGAGCAAATGTCATACAAGCTAAACCTAGGTTTAGCCCAAGTGATGAAAGTTTAATCTCCAACCATTAAATTACATCCTCTAACATCGCTATGGTCAAAACGTCCTAAGACTTGAAAAGCTGACTCATTTAATTTTTTACCTAAGTCTTGCGTGGCAATAAAAGCACAGGAATATGTATTGGCTAAATCAATCACATTGATACCTCCCGAATATCCGTTTGGTAGTATTGTAAACGGATCGTTTACATCCCTAATAAATACTTGCATAGTTGGGCTTACACCAAACAATCCGTCGCCTTTGGAATAGGCTTGTGATAACAATTCTGTCATCCCATATTCAGAATGTATGGCATTTACACCAAAACCTTCTTGTAATATTTGGTGCAACTCTTCTTTCACCAACTCTTTTCGTTTTCCTTTCATACCACCCGTTTCCATAACTATGGTATTGGACAATTGCAAAGAGCCTAAATCTATTAAATCTAACAAGGCATAAGAAACTCCTATCAACAGTACTTTTTCATTGCCTTTGTTCAGCAACATTAATTTTCCTCTTAGTTCCTCCAAGTTGTGTAAGTAGAAACCACTTTCTTTTTTGCTCGATCTTTTTATCATATCGTCTACCATCATCACTAAAGACGAACCAGAACGCTCTAAATAGGAAGGAAGTAAAGCTAGCACCGTGTAATCTTCTATGTTGCCATATGCCCCCTGAAATCCTATCCGATGTGCTTGATGATACACGTTTAAGTCATGAACAAAGTGCTTAGATGTAATGTCTCCTGTTGTGCCACTACTTTCAAACACAGCTTCTACCTTTAAATCGGTAGGTATGACTTCGTGTGATTTGAAAAAAGAAATAGGTAAAAATGGAATTTCACACACATCCTCTATCGTCTTTATCAAGCCTGTTCTGTTCAACTGTTGGATAAAATCACGGTAAATAGGAACGTGTTTCGCCTGATGTTTAAACAAAGCAATTGCTTGTTCATTGAACTCTTTTTCAGTTAAAATTTCAGACGGTAATGATTTAAACATGAATACAATATTATGCTACCAAAATTGTTTTAATTTTATCTCCTATGCAAACCTATTTAAAACATAGCTATTGGACACTGATATTCACCACTGTTTTTTTGGCAAGCTGTCTTAAAACAGAAGAATTTCCTGTTGAACCTGCCATTTCTTTGGTTTCTTTTGAAACAAAAGGCAGTGGCGCTGACCTTAAATTAACGTTTACGGATGGCGATGGTGACATTGGTTTAAGTCCCGGCGACACCTTACCCCCATTTGATTTGTCGAGTAAGTATTATTACAATTTATTTGTTCGCTATTATGAATTGCAGCAGGGTGAGTGGGTATTAATTCCTATCACTAATCCTCCACTATCATACAGAACGCCAAAAGTTACTCCTACGGGTCAAAACAAAAGCTTAAATGGCAATATGACCATTAAGCTTACTTTGTACTACAACGCATTTAGCGAGTTCGATACATTAAAACTTGATGTACAACTCTTAGACCGCGCATTAAATGAAAGCAACATTGTAGAAATAGGCCCACTACTTAAGCCACGTTAATAGGTTCGTCCCATAAGGATCGAAGCAAAACGTGACAGCATTACTTTTTTATCCTCCGAAATAGTTAACTTATCTAATTGAGATATGGCCTTATGATAGTACTTATCTATTTCTAGATTGGTTTCTTGACCAATGCCTAAGTCGTTAAATAATTCGGTCACTGCTTTTATTTTTTCTTCCGGGGCTTGATGATTATTCAGCCATGAATCGAGTGCTTTGCGCTGTGTTTCGTTAGCTTTTTCGTAGGCTCTAATGAGTAAATAGGTTTTTTTGTTTGCCAAAACATCGCCACCAATTTGCTTACCTACCTCATCGCTTTTACCAAACACATCCAACCAATCATCTTTCAACTGAAAAGCTATTCCCAATAATTCTCCAAAGGTATAAAGATGGGTTTGATCGTTTTCTGTGGCACCTCCTAACATGGCTCCCATTTTAAAACAACAAGCCAACAATACCGATGTTTTTAGGCGAATCATTTTTATGTACTCATCATGACGTACATAGTCTCGCTGTTCAAAGTCCATATCGAACTGCTGTCCTTCACACACTTCCAGTGCTGTTTTATTAAACAGTAACATCACTTGCTTGAAGTATTGGTCAGGGACTTCTTCAAACAATTTATTGGTAATCATTACCATGCTATCGCCCGAAAGTACGGCCGTGCTTAAATTCCATTTCTCATGAACGGTAGGCTTCCCCCTTCGCAAAGGTGCATTATCCATGATATCATCATGCATTAATGTGAAGTTGTGGAACACTTCTAATGCAATGGCCGCTGGGACAATTTTTTGTAGTTTGTCTGTAAACAATTCTGCAGCCATTAAAACTACTGCAGGTCTAATTCGTTTTCCACCTAAGTTCAATAAATAATGAACTGGATCGTATAGATTTTTTGGATGTTCAAATGTTTTTAACTCACCTAAACCTTCAAGGATTAGGTTTTTATAATTGGCTATTAATTTCTCCATGATTTTTATAACTCTTCAACCTGAAATTGCACTCCTATTTATTTTCTGGATTTAATTCCTTTGGTGATGTCCCTATCTTTTGCACCACTAACTCATCTAAATCAATATCCTCTTCTTCATCTATTATTTCAATAAATGGTTCTTTAAAGGCTTTTGTAGTAATTGATTTTTCTAAGGACAGTAGTAAAGATGGTAATAGAACAAGATTGGCGAACATGGCTACTAATAAAGTAACTGACACTAAAATACCTAAGGCTACTGTTCCACCAAAATTGGAGGCGGCAAAAATACCAAAACCAAAAAACAAGACAATGGAAGTATAAATCATACTCACACCTGTTTCCCGAACAGCATTCAGTATTGATTGCTTGATATTCCATCCACGACTATTTAGTTCTTGTCGGTATTTGGCTAAATAATGAATGGTATCATCGACCGAAATACCAAATGCAATACTAAAGACCAGTATGGTACTTGGTTTAATGGGTATGCCACAAAACCCCATGATTGCTCCAGTAACTAATAAGGGTATTAGATTAGGGATCAACGATACTAACACCATTCTAGCAGACCTAAATAAACTGGCCATAATACTCGATATAATAATTATGGCAATCATTAAGGAGATAAACAAATTTTTCACCAAATAATTGGTGCCTTTTAGATACACAATACTTGTTCCTGTAAGGATGGTGTCGTATTTATCAGGATTTAATATTTCATCTATTTTCGGAGTGAGGTCGTTTAAAATAAGGTCCATTTCTTTTGTCCCTACATCGGCAATTTGAGCAGTAATTCTGGTTTGTTGTTTCAACGAATCCATGAACAAAGAAGCAACTCCTTGGTTGTCTTTTCCTGAAATATATGGAGCTATAAAACTTTTTTCGTTACCCGATATCAGTTTGAATTGATTGATATCTCCTCCATAAAAGCTTTGTTTTACAAACTTCACTGCATCGACAATAGAAAGTGACTTGCTAATTTCAGGGTACTCGGCGAGTAGTTTTTGAACCTTCTCTATTTTTTTAAGGTTCGATTCTTTTAGTGCCCCTCCTTTTTTGCGTGTATCTACCAAAATCTCTAATGGCATTACTCCATTAAAATTGCTTTCGAAAAAACGGAGATCAACTAATACCAAATCGTCCTTAGGTAAATCATCGACAATATTACCCGTGCTTTCAATTTTAGACAATCCTAAGACACCCAGAATGACAATAACAGATGTTACTATGTACACCTTTTTTCTATGATCTGTAACGATTGTCACCAACTTTTCTACGGTTAAATACAGCCATTTTTTATCTAAGTGACGCGTATGTTTTGGTTTTGGTTCTTTCAAGAAACTGAAAATACTGGGTATCATGATAATACTGAGCAAAAACACGATCATGATATTGATAGAAGCAATAACGCCAAATTCTTTTAGGATACTACTGTGGGTAGCTATGAATGTCGCAAAGCCTAACGCTGTAGTAGTGTTTGTCATAAAAGTGGCGTTACCAATTTTTTGAATCACACGGGACAATGCTTTTATTTTATTGCCATGAATAACAAACTCCGAATGATACTTGTTGAGTAAAAACACACAGTTAGGAACCCCAATAACAATAATCAATGGTGGAATAAGGCCCATTACGGCAGACAGTTCATACCCAAACAAACTGATGATACCCATAGACCAAACTACACCTGTAATAACGACTAGCATGGAAAACATAACCACTTGCAGTGATCGGAAAAACAAGAACAAAATAAGAGCTGTTATTAAGGCGGCTAATCCAACAAACATCTTAAGTTCCCCTTTTATCCTATTACTAACAACTGTTCTAATATATGGAAGTCCACTATAGTGGGTATGCATGTATTTTGACGAGAACTCATCGACTATGGCTTGCACTTGCTCAATAGCATCACCCCTATCTTCTGAGTTAAATAATTTGGCATTAACAAACACCATCATCAAACTGGCGTCTGTAGAGTCGTTGTACAAAAGGCCATTGTAAAAAGGAAGGTTTACAAGAATATCTTTTATACTATCAACCTCTTGCTGAGTCGTCGGTTTTTTAGAGACAATTTTCCCGAAATCGAACTTTTTTTGTTCGTCATTTCTAATCAAATTATAAGCATGAGCTACCGAAAATATGGAATCTATCGCAGGCGCCATTTCTTCAATAGAGCCATTTTCAGTTTCAATAATTCGCTTAACTTTTATCTTTTTTAAATCTTCGCCCAATTGATACCATGCGGCAAAATTTTCGAGCTGAAAGAACTCATCGTCTTGCACTCCCAAGACTACTACGTTTCCGTCTTCAGAGAATTCACTTAAAAATTTTTGATAATTGATATACGTACTATCCGTTTCCGGTAATAATCCACCAAATTTGTATCTCATTTTTACGTTTTGGCTTTGATAAGCCATAAAAACTGTAATGACAGCTAGTGTCACCAAAAATGTAATACGATTACGTAATATTAATGCCGAAATGGACGTCCACATAAATGTGTGTTAAAAAATTGCGATTTGGTAAAGGAAACAAAGAAACAAAATAAAAGTGACTTTCTTCTTTTATAGCTCCTTACACTCATGATTTTCCAATATAAAATCGACAGACCAACTTCTCATCAATGAATTAACCATATTTGCACTATGATTCACAAAGCAGTATTAAGCGGTCGGTACTTGTTTCAACCTTTCAAAGTTTGGAATGCTGGTTTGGTTACACTAAGTTATTATGTTTCAAAATATTTGAAAAAGTCTTGCCATCTAGGGTTCCCCATCAGTTTAAGTGTGGAGCCAACAACTGCCTGTAACTTAAAATGTCCTGAATGCCCTAGTGGGCTAAGATCGTTTACGAGGCCAACGGGTAACCTAACTTCAGATTTATTTAAAAAGATCATTGACGAACAAAAAAAAACACTTACGTATTGCAATTTTTACTTTCAGGGAGAGCCTTTCATTAACCCGAAGTTACTCTCCATGATTTCGTATGCAACCCAGCAAAACATTTACACCAGCACAAGCACCAACGCGCATTTTATCACTGACAAAAACGCAGAAAAAATTATTCTTTCAGGATTAAATCGAATCATCATTAGCATAGACGGTACCACGCAAGAAGTATATGAACAATACCGAAAAGAAGGCGATTTAACGAAAGTAATTGCCGGGACAAAAGCCCTTGTTGCTGCCAAACGAAAACTAAAAAAAGGGCCACATATTATTTTTCAATTTCTGGTGGTTAAACCCAATGAACATCAAATTGAAGATGTAAAGAAACTAGGAAATGAATTGGGTGTAGACCAAGTTGTTTTTAAAACAGCTCAATTGTATGACTACAAACACGGCAATGATTTAATGCCTGAAAATGAGCAATATTCGAGATACAAACAACAAACCGATGGGACGTTTAAACTGAAAAATAAATTGCTTAATCAATGTTGGCGATTGTGGAGTAGCGCAGTAATCACGTGGGATGGAAAAGTAGTGCCTTGTTGTTTTGACAAAGATGCAAAACACGAAATGGGTAACTTAAGCACGCACAAATTTGCAAGCATTTGGAAAAACAATGCTTACCAAAAATTTAGAACTAGCTTGTTGTCTGCGCGCAGTGAAATAGATATTTGCACCAATTGTAGTGAAGGAACAAAAGTATGGGCTAACGATTAATGGTAATCGTTGGTGAATTTACTTCATTGCTTTTATTACCTGATTGGTCATACAAATAAATAGTAAAGTTTGTCTCTTCTGTTTGACTAGTATCATTCAACATGATAACATTATCTAAATACACTTCCAACACTCCTGTAATAAGATGACTATTACCTGGCTCAGGGTTCAAAGGAATAACATGAAACATAGAGATAATAGTGTCTCTATTGTCAACAACAAACAAGGTCTTTTCATCTGCATTGGGCGAACCTAGGTCTCCGTCCCCATCCATATATTCTATTTTAAACACTAAATCTCCATAATGATCAATCGTTGTTTCATTAACTGATTTAAAATTCAACCTAGGAATTGAACTTACAGCTTCAAATGGTTCATTAACATCTTCTGTGATTGTTTTCTCACACGCTATCATGGAAAAAAGGAAAGTTACAACGATAAGTATTCTTTTCATCAGGGTACAATTTTAAAAGAGAAATGTGCACTCAAATAAATGGGCGAACCTATTTGCGGTATTTCGGTGGGTGTGCTATGGTCTGCATCTTTTACATACACTCTCATAAATACTATTTCGCCCACATCATAGTTGGATGTGTTAACAGTAAAATGATGGAAATACGGAAGAAAAACAGTTGTATCAAAAGTCATAGGTGCATAAAGGTATGTATCAACATCCTCTATGTTTAAGTCTTTATAAGCTGTATTAATGAAATCATAATACTTATCAGAAAATCGGATTTGGTTGAATGTCAATTCATTTCCTGGGAAAAACTGCCCTTCTGCATCTACATCATATAACCCAAACCAAATTTTTACAATCGTGTCTTTCGGAATCTCGTAAGGATCGGTAAAAGCACCACTTCTCACAATGTACTCATCATCCAAAGTATCAGTCTGTGTATTCAAGTAAGCTCTCATGCCAAAAAAAGCTGGTTCTTCATTAAATACGGTAGGTGAGTTGCCAAAGCCATCAGGTGCACCCGCATTTATCCAATCTTCAATAAATGAAACTTCTCTAGGAGTTAAAGGAAAATCATACAAAGGCATTTTCCCCAACACATTGTCGGTAGTGGTAACACGTTCATAGAGCATGGAATTTTCAACATCGTTTGGTATCACACGATATTCGAATCTATTGTCGGTTGTGTTTTTTACAATTTTATGATTTACCAAGGTGTTGTATGCGCTCTGTACGGTCCTAAAATCTGGCTCGAAGCTTCCGTCATGACAACCAGAGGCAGCACATGTAGTAGAAAAAATATACTTATGCAAACCAATAAAACTACCCGAATCTACTGGATAATCCAACAAATCATTGGCTGCTGTATGTACAAAAGCGTCAGGTAATACTTCATAACTACCTACTTCTTGTTTAATACATGAAGAAACAAACAATGCTATGATTATGTACGCTAATTTAAGGGAGTTTTTCATTAAATAAAAGCTTCTGTTAATACTCTTCCCGGTAGCATTCCACTAGGAATGTCTTGATGAAACCCAAGAATATGTGCAATAGTAGGAACAATATCGATGGTTTCTCCAACAGGGTTTCCAGTTGGGCTGGCCATTCCATCTTGATTGACTACGCCACTAGGCCCAACAATCATAGAAAATATTTCTCTCGAATTTTGATCACTAGTGTGGTCAAATCCTCGCAGTCCATTACTATCATACAATGAATTTGGGTCTTTATTTCTACCATGTTCTGGCACCAATATCATCACGGTATCGTCTCTCAAAACTGGGTCGCTCTGAATTTTGTCCCACAACCAACCTACTGCGTAATCTGCTTTATGCAAACGATCCACATATCCTGAGAAATCGCCATGACAAACATCCGAACTCTGCATATTGACCACTGTCAATTCTGGTTTAAATTCATCGAGCACTTGCCACGCCACACCCATGTTCACCAAATCTCCATTAGGAAAGCCACCTGCTGCTGCTGGCATTGGGTATTCAAGACTTGCTTTGTTGTTAATGAGGTTGGTTAAAAATGATTTAATATCTTCTCGTTCATCTCTTGTATTGACTACTCCTGGGGCAGATGCTTGAGGCCCAGAAAAGTTTGCATCTAAAAACGTGCGTAATTTATCAATACGTGGAATTTCATCGGTTAAGTGAAAAGGAATCGCATCTTTTAAGTATTCTTCTCCTAAGTTAAGCACCGTATATGGATTGATAAAGTTGGCACCATACATTGGTCCATACGATTGATGACTGCTGTAGTTGAGCGATGGGTAAGGCCCTAAACCTGCTGATACCCACCACGCATTTTTGGTGCTCGCTGCGGGGCTATTGTGTTTTCTATAATATTCAAATACGGTAGGAAACTCAGGGTTAATGTTAAGGTTGAGTCCTGTAGCTGTGTATTGGCCAGTCATAGCTACGGTATGACCATTGTAATGACCAGTTGGTCCTTGTGCATAACGCATTTCGTTAAACAAAAATCCTTGCTTGTCTAGTGGTGAACTCACAATGGGATTCCATTTGTCATACACCAAATTTGAGCTAGGCTGTGCTCCTGTAAAAATATTGGGCATAATATTTCCAGTAGACCCTCCTCCAGCAATCATACCAGAGGTGTAGCGTTGTTTTACCGATTCTTGATTTCTAACTCCACCAGCATACAACACATACACCACATGATTGGCTAGTCTTGCGCCTGTAGGGGCAAACAACCTACCCGATGGCATGACGTATGGTGCTACAAAAGTTCCGGCAGTAGCTAAGGATGATTTTTTAAGAAAGGATCTTCTGTTCATACTTAGTAAAAATAATATTCGTTGGACAAAGCAAAGGAGGTGAAAATTAAGGAAGGAGTTAAGCCTTCATCGTTTTCAATCTGATCTTTCAAAAACCTGAATTCATATGCTGTTGGATTTCTTAAATAGAATCGGATATACGTTTCATTAATAAAGTTTGGTACGTCACTTCTCATTTCTTCTTCTGCAGGCAATTGAACTCCTGGTTGTACTAAGTACCTTCTCAAATACATTTCATTGATAAGACCTTTATCTCCAAATGCTAAGGATAATTCGTCCAATCTATTTAACTCGTTAGACGGTATGGCTTGATTAAAAAAATCGGCATACATAATAGACAAGTATTGTAAGGCTGTTTTTTGCTTAACTTTTTCCGCCGCTGTTTGATAAACAGCCACAGTATCCATTTGCAAAAAAACATTGTCATACACCAGTTTCTCCTCTACGCGTTTTACGCAAGAGCCTATAGAAATTAGGCCTACAGCAAATAATAAACATTTAAAACCCTGCATAATCTTTTGTTTTAGCTACTGATACTTGTAACTCTTTCACGTTCTTTTTGCCTTGCAACAATTGCACAGCTATCACTTGTTCGCTTGATGTTGGTTTTCGTTGCACCAATTGTTCGTAGACATCTTGGACTCTTCCCACTAAAAATTCTGGAGAATCCAACATGATGTCAATAAAATCAGACTTACTATTTCCTCCTGTTAAGAAAACATAGGTGCTCTTTCCTTCTACCATTTTCATTCCTCTATCCAACTCATCTGTAGTAGGTCCTCTACCCAATAGGTTTTCGAAACAAGATTGAACAAAATTAAAAGTACCCATGTTTATATCATCATAAATACCGTTGTAAATAAACGATCTAAAATATTCTTTTAAGCTTATTTCTTGCAACCGAAAACGGTCGGACGATTGAATAAGGCTGTCTATTTTGATGATTTCATACTCAAAATATTGCACTCTCAAAGAATCTCCTTCAGCAGCAAATGAAGCCCTAATGGCTTCATACTCCACTTGCCTAGCTTCAAGGTGTGGACGCTCAAGTCCTTCTATAAATTTTAAACTAGTAAGTGAGAAAAAACGTTCGAAATATAAATCGTTTTCAATGGCTTCTGCCAAAAAAGACGCTCGTAAATCAACATTACTCGGGCTTTTACTTAAGGTGTCTGCTGTTTCTGCTAATACGGTATCACTTGGCTGAACCCCAAGCAAATCAATATGATATCTATTGATATAATTGTTTATCAAGACGATACTTACTCCGTAAAAAATTGGAACATCATTATTTGTAACCAATCCATTGAGATGTGTCACCTCATCTTTCTTCTCACAAGCCATAACTCCTAGTAGAACAATCATACTAGCAACTATTCCTATTCTCATTGATTTATTCCCCAATTTATCTTTTTTTGATTCTGCTTGATAAAAATAGCTAATTAAACCCGAAATATAGTATCTGCATTAAAGGCAATTAAAAACATGTTATCAAAACAGCTATTAAGTCCATTGAAAACCAAAAAAGGCATTCTTATCAGAACGCCTTTTTTTAAAATATTTATACTTATTAGCACTTAGTCATGTTTCCAAGGCAATTGGTCAATCTCAGTGATAAAACCATGTAGTAACATAATAGCGTTGGCAATATCTTGTTTATGAGCCATTTCAATTACTTGATGAATATGTCTAGTAGGAATAGAAATAGCCCCTGCAATAGAGCCTCCTGCGGTCATGCGTTGCAAAGCCATCGTATCTGTTCCTCCACCTGTTAGTATCTCGGTTTGATAAGTGATTTTATTTTGCTCGGCAACTGTTTTCAAGTTAGCAATCATTCTATAATCACAGATAGCCGAAGTATCCATTATTTTTATGGCCACTCCTTTACCCAATTCTGTTATTTTTTCGTGATCGGCTGCGCCAGGTACATCAAAAGCAATGGTAGTATCAATAGCGAGTGCCCAAGAAGGCTTAATAGTTTGTGTAGCAACAGATGCACCTCTAATACCAACTTCTTCTTGTACCGTGAAAACAGCACATACAGTTACAGGAGGTGTGGTATTTTGTAGTTTTTTCAAAAGCTCTATCAACACATAAACCGATACTCGGTTGTCTATTGATTTACAATTGACACAATCGCCCATTTCTATTAAATCTCTTTCTCTGGTAATTGAATCCCCCACCGAAATATATTTCTCCACTTCTTCTTTATTCATCCCAAGATCAATAAAGTAGTCGGTGGTTTTTGGCGATTTTGTGCGCTCTGCATCAGACATTACGTGAATGGGCTTTGAACCCATAACACCTACCAACGATTTTTTACCATGAATCAAAACACGCTGTGCTGTTAGCGTCTTAGGGTCAAATCCACCTAGTGTATGAAAACGTACAAATCCTTGTTTGTCAATGTGTGTTACAATAAAACCAATTTCGTCCATGTGGGCTGCCAACATCAGCTTCTCTTCGCTTTTCCCTGGGATAGTGACCGTAATATTACCCATGTTATCAAGGGTAACATTGTTTGACAGTAGCTTTACTTCTTTTAAAATTAAGTTTCTTATCTCACGTTCAAAACCTGGTGCGCCCGGTGCTTTGCAAATAGCGCTTAATAATGGAATGTCAATATTTTGCATTATACGTAACTTAATTTTATCATGTTAGTCATACCCTTTTCCGTGATTGGCATACTTGCTAGGTTGATAACCAAGTCTCCTTGAACACAGATATTTCTCTTTTTCAACATATATTTTATGTCTGCAATGGTGTGATCTGTTGACACATATTTGTCGTAATAAATACCAATAACACCCCAAACCAAGCTCAACTGGTTCAACAATTTCTTATTTCCTGTAAATGCAATCACGTTCGACTTAGGACGTTGACTACTAATTTTGATAGCTGTATATCCTGAATGTGTCATAGTTGCAATGGCAGAAGATGATACACGAGCGGCCAGACGACAAGCGTTGTAACAAATAGAATCTGATATAAAACGATTTAAGTTAGATTCTACGGGTGCAGTTTCGTGATGGTATATTGTTTCGCTTTGCTCAATTTCTTTAACGATTTTACTCATTGCCTCAATTACTTTTTTAGGGTACTTCCCTACCGAAGTTTCTCCGCTCAACATCACAGCATCCGCTCCATCTAATACTGCATTTGCAACATCATTCACTTCTGCACGTGTTGGCGTAACATTCTGAATCATGCTTTCCATCATTTGTGTAGCCACAATGACAGGCGTTGCATTTTCACGGCATTTTCTAATCAGGTTTTTTTGAATAAGGGGCACTGACTCCATTGGAATTTCAACACCTAAATCACCACGGGCAACCATGATAGCATCCGTTTCCTTGATAATATGATCGATATCTTCTATTGCTTCTGGCTTTTCAATTTTAGCGATGATCATTGCATCGCTTTCATTGGCAGAAATAATGTGTTTTAGTTCTATGATATCGGAAGCAGAGCGCACAAAAGAAAGTCCTACCCAATCAACACCATGCTTTAAAGCGAAATCTAAATCGATTAAATCTTTAGGCGTCAAACAAGGTTGTGAAATAATGGTATTAGGCAAATTCACTCCTTTGTTAGAAGATAATAGACCACCGTATACAACTTCTACTTCAACCTCATCTTTCTTGTTACTTTTTATGACTTTAAGTTCTAGTTTCCCATCATCAAGCAATACTTTTTCACCCGGTTTTACATCTGCAGCAAAACGTTTGTAGCTCAAGTATATTTTTTTATCTGTCCCAACGCATTTCTCATTGGTAATAATCAGTCTTGTACCATCTACCAACAAAACACCATTGTCTTTCATTTCACCAACACGGAGTTTTGGTCCTTGTAGATCGGCTAATATTGCCACATTTAGTTCATTTTCTTCATTGATTTCTTTAATCATGTTTATGAAGTTTAAATGATCTTCATGGGTTCCATGTGAGAAATTAAGTCGACATACATCAACGCCCATTTTTATTAATTCGAGTAGCACACTTTTTTCAGAACACGCAGGCCCCATAGTTGCTACTATTTTAGTTTTTTTACTCATCGAAAATTAAATTATCCTTATGCTTTATATTTTCAGGGTCCAACTCATACACGGTCAAAACTCCTGTAATTTCTCTTATTTTTTTTACTAAATTAACGATAGATAGTTCTACATCTCCTTTTATCATCAAAAAGAAATCGAATTGACGCTGATCTGGTAAAAGCTTAACATTGTCTACACTATTATTAATCAAGTAATAGTTAACTCCATTGTTTTCGTTAAAGTATTTAAAAAGTCCGTACGATCTTCGTTTATTTGGTAGAGAAGTCCAATTTATAACATCGTTTTCAGACCTAACTAACATTAATTCTAATTGCTGATTGATCAACCACGCCAATTTATAATCTTTGATGTGGGCACAAATTCCAAACAACAAAAAATCAAAATCACTTTCTACTTCTAGTTTGTACTTGACCATAACTTATTTTGCCAAAATTAAGGCTCCGAAATGTATGAAGATTTGAACTAAGCTCAAAATATGCCTATGGTGTGTCGCTCCTTGCCTAACTTAACAAATTAAACATATTATTCACTATTTCAGCACCAAATAATGTTACTCTATTGCTAAATCTGTGTTAATAGATTTTTTTGACAATACAATTGACAGACCAATTGTTCTGCTTTCTTTTTCGAAGTGGCGCGCGCTTTACCTTCTTCTACCTCTTCAATAAGTAGTGTGACTTCATATTGTTGATTAGCCATTATCTCTCCTTCAGGATTAAAAACAAATTGAATGTTTTTTCGCTCGCGTTGCGCCCAGATTAGCAACCTACTTTTATAATCTGTTTCTTCACTTTCTACCAGTTTCAAATCAAATTGTTTTTGAAATAAAGCAACAACAAGTTTATACGTCTTGTTATATCCTTTTTGCAAGTATAAAGCTCCAATAAGTGCTTCCAAGGCATTTCCCAGCAAGGATCGTTTGACGGAAGTTGGGTTTAGATTTTCCTCTATTACTAATTGCAAATCTAAAATAGTAGCAAGCTTGTTAAGGTTGGTTCTACTTACCAATTTAGACCTCATTTTAGTCAAAAACCCCTCGTCTTGTTTCGGGTAAACCGTAAAAAGATATTGTGCAATTATAGCACCCAAGATGGCATCACCTAAATACTCTAGGCGTTCGTTACTGGCTGATAAGCCCGTAATTCTAACACTGTCTGCAGATTTATGCCTTAAAGCTTCTCTGTAGACGGAGACATCACTTGGCGAAAATCCAAAATGTTTTTTAAATAATGATCTTAACTTCTTATCCGAGTATGGAGACTTGCTCCTAAAGGATTTGAGAATCCTCTTCAATGAATTACGCTTTGAATTTTTTGAAAATTGCGGACGTGTTATGACCACCAAATCCAAATGTATTACTTAACGCCACATTTACTTCTCGTTCTTGAGCTTTATTAAGTGTAAAATTCAATTCATTATCAATATCAGGGTCTTCAACCGAATGATTAATGGTTGGAGGTATAATATTGTTTTGGATAGACAATATACACGCAATAGCTTCAATAGCACCTGCTGCACCCAATAAATGGCCTGTCATTGATTTAGTAGAACTGATGTTTAACTTGTAAGCATGATCACCAAAGATAGCTTTTATGGCTTTTGTTTCGGCAACATCTCCTAGTGGCGTAGATGTTCCATGAACATTTATGTAATCAATGTCTTCTGGTGACAAATGAGCATCTTCTAATGCTGCTTTCATCACATTAATAGCTCCCAATCCATCAGGATGTGGTGCTGTCATGTGATAAGCATCTGCAGACATTCCTCCACCAACAAGTTCAGCATAAATTTTTGCTCCTCGTTTTATGGCATGCTCATACTCTTCCAAAATCAAACATCCTGCACCTTCTCCTAACACAAAACCATCCCTAGTTTTATCGAAAGGTCGAGATGCGGTAGCTGGGTTCTCATTGTTTTGAGACAATGCATGAAGTGCATTAAAACCACCAACTCCTGATTCATTTATAGCAGCTTCAGAACCACCCGTTACCATTACGTCAGCTTTACCCAAACGGATTAGGTTAAACGAATCAATGATCGCATTGGTTGATGAAGCACATGCAGAAACGGTGGTGTAATTAGGTCCTCTAAATCCATTTTTAATGGAAATATGCCCCGATGCAATATCAGCAATCATTTTAGGAATGAAAAAAGGATTAAACCTTGGTGTTCCATCGCCTAAAGCGAAATTCATGCATTCTTCTTGGAAAGTTTGTATTCCTCCTATTCCAGAACCCCATACTACACCAGCTCTATCAACATTGACAGTCTCTGGATTCAATCCAGCATCTTCAACTGCTTGAGATGATACAGCTAATGCATATTGAGAAAATAAATCAAGCTTTCGAGCTTCTTTACGATCCATGTAATCTAATACATTAAACCCTTTGACCTCGCAAGCAAATCTTGTTTTGAACTTTGAAGCATCAAATCGAGTTATAGCCGCAGCTCCACTAACTCCTTTTATAAGGTTAGCCCAGTATTCTGACACACTATTTCCTAAAGGGGTTAACGCCCCTAGGCCTGTTACTACAACTCGTTTTAACTCCATGTTTAGTTATAAAATGATGTTTACTTAGTATTGTTCTCTATGTAATCAACTGCCAATCCTACTGTACCAATTTTTTCAGCTTGATCGTCTGGAATAGCAATATTGAATTCTTTTTCGAATTCCATAATCAACTCTACCGTATCCAATGAATCGGCACCTAAATCATTTGTGAAACTTGCTTCCAAGGTTACTTCACTTTCTTCAACTCCTAATTTGTCCACGATAATCGCAACAACTTTTGATTTAATATCTGACATATCTTTGATTTTTTTATGTTTAAATCTGCCTGCAAATAAAAAACTTCTAAGGTTAAAAACAAAATTTTTTTAACCATTCCAAAAAGATACTCCTCTCCCCGTTTTAAAAGTACAACTATAATGTGCCTAATATTTGCCTTCAATAAAAAAATGAACAACAAGCAAAGTTGGATTTAAAACAATTATGTAAGTTAATACAATCATCATTAAGTTACCCTAATTCCAGTAAAAATTACGCAACTTACTTCTCCCCATCTTAAAACTTAAAAGACCTATATAAAAAAGAAAGTAATTTTAGATATTTTGTGGGTTACATAAAATAGTTCAACTTTATGGCTCTTAAAATTATAATAACTATGAGAATTTTATTGATTGCTTTATTTTTTGTTCCACAGTTTTTAATTGGACAACAAACTACCCGAAGTTTTACTTTTGACAACCAAAACAGGGAATACATACAATACATTCCATCAACATATACAGGTAATGAACCTGTTCCTGTTATCTTTTCATTGCATGGACTAGGTGACAACATGAACAATTTTAGCAATGTCGGTTTTCACAATGTGGCCGACACAGCAAATATTATTGTGATTACTCCTCAAGCTTTAGTAGATGGCTTTACCAATGCCACTGCTTGGAATTCAGGTGCTGGAGCAGGCCCTTTTATCTTAAATCAAGATGTTGATGATGTAGGATTTATCAGTGCATTGATAGATACACTAACACGCGAATACAACATTGACCCTTCTCGTGTATTTGCAACTGGTTTTTCCATGGGAGGTTTTATGAGTAACAGATTAGCCTGTGAATTAAATTCACGCATTGCTGCAATTGCCTCTGTTGCTGGAACGATTGGTATTGGTGTTACCTGCGTTCCAAACAAGGCAATACCAACGTGTCATTTTCATGGTACAGCTGACCAAACTGTCGCTTATGAAGGAAATCAATATGGAAACGATGCTGAGCCGCTATTTGCCTTTTGGGCAGACAACAACAGCTGTACAAACCAAACAGACAGTATCGCTATGGCAGACATCAAACAAGATGGTATTACTGTTACAAAATTTACACGCAACACATCTTGTGAAAACAATGCAGAATCAGTGCTTTACCGAGCAGACAATGCTGAACACACTTGGCTATTCACTCCTACCAATGATATTGACTACACCACTGAGATATGGAAGTTTTTTATGGATAAAAATCATCCTAACCCTGATTTAACAACAATTCACAGCATTACGGCTGCCAGCATTGAATTTGATGTGTTTCCAAATCCAGCAAAAAACACCTTAAACATATCTGTTCAACAAAAATCATCACAGAGCTTGGAGATAAGGGTTTATGACTCTTTGGGTAGAATGGTATTAACGCAATCGGAAGAAGTTATTCAACTTACCTCTATTGATATTGCTACTTTATTATCAGGAGCATATATTGTACAAGTAGACAATGGTGCTAGCGTGGCTAGTAAAGCATTCAATAAGTTATAATTCACACCTTATAAAAGCTAACGCTCTTATTTATAAATCGAATAAAAAATTTGATTTGTATGTAAGAGCGTTTTTTTTGTTAAAATTGTTTCAACCATTCCGAATCTTGAATGGCTGGTACTGCTATAGATGCTAGTTTTGCTATGGGTTGATACAGGATAGAATCTGCTTTTATCTTACTACTAATAATTACCTCTTGCGTATCAAATGATTGCACAATCATAACCAACACACTTAAAATCAACCCTACTTTAAGAACGCCGAAAATGAGTCCAAAAACTTTGTTAATCATTTTTAAGGCAACCATGTCAACGATTCGCTCAACTGTTTTACCAATAATGTAAACACAGATTACTATTCCTAAAAAAGTAATCACAAAGCTGATGATAGAAATATAATTAGTGCTAAGCTCAAATTCTTTTACTAAAAAATCTCCCACAAAGTTTGAGAATTTTGTCGCACCATATATCCCAAGCCCAAGAGCCAGCAAGGAAGTTATCTCAATAACAAGTCCTTTTTTGAAACCATTATAAGCTGCCCACAACAATGGGATACAAAAAATAATATCTAGCGTATTCATTTTGCCAAAGATAAGAGGTTTGACAGTATCTTTGCCAAATGGATTATCAGTTTGAAGAAAAGTGGAGAGAAACCTTAAAATACTTAGAAACGCGTTTTGAACAGCCTATCGATTTGCAGGCTGCCTTGTTTCTAATAGGTGTGCAAGAATTGGGTAAAGGTTTTGGTACCTTTAAAAAAGACGAAAAACTGGCTTTAATGCATATTGCTGTTTGCAGAATTTTAGAGCCTTTTGGTTATTACCAATTTACACACAAAGACGACGATGGATGGCCGCACTTTAATGAGATAAAAAAACTACCTCCCTTAGAAGCAACTGATCAACAGCAGCTTATAAAAGAGGCAGTAATTAATTATTTGGAAGTAGAAGTGTAACTATTACAGCTTAACTTCCTGGAGTTAAAATAACTTCTTCCGTTACCGATTCGTGTTCTATTATTTTCACAATTCCTATTCCTTCATAAGGGACTCCTTCAATAGAAGCAGACACTGTTAAATCTAAAACAGCAAAACCCGTTTGTCCTGGCATGGTTTTATCTGAAAGGTCAAACACAACTTCGCCAGAAGCGTCAGTAGTACTGGTGAAATCAAAACGTTGTACTCTATTTTCAGCTGAATTATCAGGCTCCGAAAACATTTTCACAACTGCATCTGAAATACGTTTACCGTCTTCATCTACAACAACTATTTTAGCCGTAGTTGGTTCTTCTTTCTCACAGGCCATCGTCCCCAATAAGGCTAAGGATGCAAATGCTATGTTTCTAATAACACGACTAATATTTTCTACTTTCATCATTCGGTTTTAATTTATTAAATTCGCCCACTCTATCAATAGAAGGACAACACACAAAAATAATATATTTTATTTGTTATGAAAGTAATACGGAATTTAAGCTTAATGGTTGCCCCAATGCTGATGCTTTTTGGCGGTTGCGCTAATGCTCAGAACCAAGAAGACACAAGTATCGTTGTAATTCACACTGATTTTGGTGACATGAAAGCGATGCTTTACAACGAAACTCCTCAGCACAGAGAGAATTTCCTGAGACTAGCAAGCGACAAATTCTATAAAAACCTACTTTTTCATCGTGTTATTAATCAATTTATGATTCAGGGTGGAGATCCAGAATCAAAAACAGCAGAACCTAACCAAATACTAGGAAATGGTGGTCCAGGCTATAACATTCCTGCCGAAATTGTACCTTCTAGGCATCATAAAAAAGGTGCATTAAGTGCCGCTAGAAAAGGTGATCAAGTAAATCCTGATAAAGCTTCTTCTGGTTCTCAATTTTATATTGTACAAGGAAAAGTATTCAACCCTGAAGAACTTGAGCAATTTGAAAAAAGAATGCTCGACCAAGGTAAAAAAGCTTTTACTGACGAATGGTTTAACTTAGACAACAATATTCCTTACAGAGATAGTTTGATGGCTTATTACAAGCGAGGTAATCAAATGAAAGTTGCTCAATTGATGGATAACTTAAATCCTAAAATTGATCAAGATTTTGAAGAGAGTGGTAAAAAGTATGTATTGACAGAAAAGGCAAAAAAAGATTACACAACTATTGGAGGCACACCTCACTTAGATGGTGGATATACGGTCTTTGGTGAGATTATTGAAGGCTTTGATATTCTTGATTCTATTGCAGCTGTAGAGGTAGATGCAAGCAGCAGGCCTAAAGTAGATGTGAAGATGAATGTAGAAGTGTTAAGCAAAAAAAGACGACGTAAAAAATGATTGAACAAGTAGAATCATTACTCAAAGAAGTTGAAAATTTATCAGCTAATACACCTCAGGAAGCGGAAGACATACGCATAAAATACTTGGGTAAAAAAGGGTTAATAACCAATTTATTCAACGATTTTAAGCATGTCCCAAATGAAGAGAAAAAGCAATTTGGCCAACTGCTAAACCAACTAAAGACTAAGGCACAAGAGACCATTGGTCAATTAAAAGAGGCTACAGCAAACGCTGACACATCGAGTGCAAAAGAAGCAATAGATTACAGCTTGCCTGTCAACGACTTACAAGGAGCAAGACACCCACTATCTATTGTTAGAAATGAAATCATTGAGATTTTCAAACGCATAGGATTTGTGGTTTCTGAAGGGCCAGAAATTGAAGATGATTGGCATAATTTTAGTGCCTTGAACTTCCCTGAAGAACATCCTGCAAGAGACATG
>JBLIDJ010000023.1:0-26636 GCA_047634195.1 Flavobacteriales bacterium | reverse complement strand
CTGCAACATTATCCAATTTTTGTTGTTGTGGAAGGAAGTTCTAACATTAGCGAATATTATTGTTGATTAACAGCTAATTCAGACCAAAGTACTTCGTAATCAAAACTATTTCGTTGCCATAAAAATAATTGGCTTAAAAACACACTTGCACTGATCCACCCTTCAAAATGGCCCTCTTTCTCAAAAATGACATACTTAATTCCTAAACCAGCGACATACTTCTGAAGCAATTCTCGGTAATAATATTTATTATCTGTAATCTTTAGTACATCAATTTGTTTTATTTCTTAACTTGTTTCGTAACTCTTCCAAAAACCGACTGCCTCCTTTTTCAATAACATAATCTTCTCCTTCTATGGCATCGATGGACAAATCATTAGTAGCGAATTTTTTATATCGGTCTGTTTTACTTGCTCCCCTATTTTAACCCAACCGCCAATTTCTAGGCTCCTTCCTTCCTTGGTAGCAAGTTCATATAATCCATTGAGTTTTTCCCAAAAAACAACAATGGCTACAACTGTTAATACAGACCATATAATTACTCTAAGTAGTAAAATAAATTGTTCCATGATTTACTTTTTTTGTTTAAGTCTTTTGTCTTACCCAGCACTTGGTGTTATTTTTTACTAGGTTTCAAACTCAACACTTTTCGAAAAGCTTCAAACCAAAACGGTGCGTCAGGGATAACTGCAAATGCCGACAGGATAAACCAAAAGAATTTAGACACAAAATTGATGTCCTGTCGAATGCATAAACATCCATGTTCTGCATTAGTCCATCATTATACTCAAGTGGCACTTTCTAGTAGTTTATTAATTTACAATGGGTTGCAAAAACCACCTGTACTGTTTCCTGAGTATTGAATTTTATGTCGTAATAGCCAAATCCATCGCCTACAACAACGCCGATACTTCCTTTTTTCACTGCTAGCTTGTTATCGACTGTAAGTACATCTGATAATATTTGTACTTGCTTACCTAAATCTTCTTCTACTATGACCATAACTATCTGTTTTTTTAGGGTTTTTATGTATTTATTTAATGATTAACTACTGATTGAATATTACCTATTGGTAAAGCTAAATTGGCTAATGGCAAAGAGAATCCAATAAACCAAAAGGGTTCATCTGCGACAGTGTTGTAACTAATTCCTGTGGTGAGTAAATCTTTAAAAACGGAACCAACAAGTCCAAAACTAAAATCTGGGGTTCCATCGACATCAAAATCTGGGGTTGAAATATTTAACCCTAAACCTGGTTGTAAGAAATTCCATCCTTTTGATTTTCTTGACCCAATTTTAAATAAGATATTGGAACAAGAAGCCAATTGAAATTCAGTCTCAACTTGATAATTTGGATCAGGTAAATATGGATTTGCCAAAATAACTCCCACATTGGCAACTGCATGAACTTTAATTTGCTCCAACTGAATAGAAACTTGTTGTATTACATTTTTTAATGACTCTTTCCCTGGCTTATTAGTTCTAATAATCAACTCTATTTTCAAGAAATCTCCAGCTTCTCTTTTTCCAGTGCCTTTCAAATCAATATAAGCCTGTTCAGGAACATCATTAATGTTGTATCCTTCAAAATCGTTGATGGATTTTTCGGCTTTATCAATGGATGTTTGGAAAGGTTTTAACAACTCATTATTTAATGCTTTTACTCCACCTAGTTTCTTTTGTATGTATTGAATGATGCTATCTGGCAAATTTTTTATTTGGCTTAAAGTGCTCTCTGCCAATTTTAATTTGTCTTCTAGTAGCCGTTCTGTTGATGAGCTATACGGGGCAATGATTTCACTATTTAAATCATCTAATTGACTCTTAACTAATTTAACAGATGATAACGCTGAGGACTGTTTAGTTCCTGGCAATTTTTTCAAGGCTAAATCCAACCCTTTTTTCAGCTCCTGAACATTTAATTTTTCTACTTGCTGTTTTAAAATTGCATCAAGCACCTGCTTAGACTCATCGACGGTGTGCTTAACACTATTTATTTTCTCTGTTTCTAAAGTAGAAGGCACTTCCGATAAATCCCAGTTGCTTGAAATCCAAAAATCTTCTTTGATGTTGTCAAAATTGGTAACATGCACATTTTTTCCTTGTGGGATTAAATTTGCAACTAATGCAATCGTTTTTCCTGAAGTATTTGACTGTTGGGTTCTTTCTATATGATAATCATCTAAAAAATGCTCTAATGGATAAGAATAAGTGTTTAATCCTTTTTCATAGGCTAGATCTACTAAAGATGTATACTTTTTGAAAAGATTAGGGTCATGTTTTTTTAATGCGTTTCTAAATGACTTATATGCTATATGGAATTTAACTCCTCCTTGATTTTTAAACTCTTCCAAAGCAATTCTTTGCCATTGAATCACTTTTTCTAAGTCATGCAATTTTTTCAAATAAGCAGTATCAGAATAACTGTTTGCAGCGATGTAATCTTTTTTAATTTCATCTAAGTTAAGCTTGATGGATAAGGTGGCATTAATGTCAACAATCTTGTTGTGTGATAATTCCATTTGATTGCCAACATTTACTCCTTCATATATCTTCAAGTATTCCTTGAACCCTTGCCCACGTGCATTGATAACTAAAAAAATTAGTATCGATAATATGTATGTTGTTTTTCTAATCACAGTGCTATTATTAATTACATTCTGCGATTACATCTGAAATCCTATATTGAAAATCAGAATATTTAGTAAAATCCTCTAGACTTCCTAAGCTGATTATTTTGTTTTGGCATTTATAATAACCAACTTCAGATGCTTCATTTACTTCATACATGAAAGTTACCCCTACTCCGCTATTTTGTATGGTATCAGCCCATTTTTTTATTTTGTCTTCTTTGGTTGTGATTACAATTGTTTCCATATCTCTAGTTTTTTTATCTAAAGTTAAATGGAATATTAGCACATGTCAACAACGAATAAGTGTCAACTTAACCGACTAAAAAGCGGCTATTTTGGCCTCCACTAAAAAAATAATTTACTTACAATCAGCATATTAACAATATTTTATTGATAAAAAACTTTTTTATCAATTTTTGATTATAGGCCTAGTTTGAATCAAATAAATAATTAACACCTCACACAACTTGAAGCATAATTAGCCCGCAAGTCTTAGAATTATGCTTGAAAACACCTTGGCGGAAATTTAACTTGGAGGGCACAACAACTATTTCAACCGAATCAAAAGATGGTGAAATTGTGCTAAATAATATGGCAATAAAAAAAGAAGAAACGTCCGGAATCTTCGCTACAAACATCCCTGTTAGGTTGTTCGCTATCCCAAACGATGGGCATCAATTTTCACATTGAGTGATTAATGGTGTAAAAAACATATGTCAGAATATGCTTTTTACACCAACTACCGAAAGCTAGATAACAGCAATGCTTACACCAAATACTTCTCTTTGATAACCTGAAAGTGATGTCTTTGATGTCCTGCAATGAGATACGCTAACGCTCGAACGCTAATGGCATTTCCATTGGCTTTGCCTGATATTGTTAATTGCGTCTCAGAAAATGAGTTGAATAACGTAATGGTAGCTTTCCTAACAATAGCCAGTTCTTCTATCAATTCTTTTGTGGTTCTATCATTCGCACCGCAGTGTTTGACATATTCATCGTGATCAAATCCTGGTAAGGATAAATCTCCACGTGAAAAACTAAGTGCTCTATAATTAAAAATGCGTTCACAATCTGTAACATGTGAAATCACCTCGTTGATGGTCCACTTTGTCGGCGCATATTTCAACAAACCTTTTTCGTTACCGAGTAACTCAAATAATTCGCTTGCCTCATCCATAGACAATTCCATGGCTTTTAGAGCTTCTTCAGGAGTAAGATCTATGTAGTGCTGAAAATAGGTGTTGTATTCTTCTGTTGATGGTCGTTTAATTGTTTTCATTGTATAAGGTTTGCTAAAAAGTATGCATATTTCTTTTCGATATCAATCATCGTTGGAGTTGGTACATGCTCCAAATTTAGTTGTTTAGTTGCCACAAATTCTTTCCATGACATAAACTGAATTTGTTTGTTGAGCCATTCGTGTTCCGACAACGTTTCCTGTTCCTTTTGCCCAGGTGTTGGAAGTAGCACTGCCTTTTTTCCGCTCAACAATACATCCATAATAGCAGAATAACCCGCTTTTGAAATAATTCCTGCTGCATCATTAATCACTTGCATAAGTTCCATTCCACTCATTCCATCGCAAACAACAATAGGCTTAGACACCTTTGATGAAATCATCTCTACAAACTCAGATTTACTGGGTTCTGGCCCTGAAGCTAACACTACCCAGTATTTATTTTCATTTGCTTTTGTACTATTCCAACTACTCAACCATCCTATAAACTTAATGGAAGGCAGCAACTTCTTGTTACACCAAAAACGTTTCGTTAGTTGAACATGCTCCTCATCTGGTATCCAAATTTCTTGAAAGGAATTCAGGAAACTAGCTACAACATTACTCGTGAATTTTTTAAAAAAAGGCACTGGAGGAGCTGTCTGATGTGTGACCAATATAGAAGTAAGCATAGGGTGTGAAAGGCCGTATCTGTTATCGGATATTACAATATCAAACGCCGTATGGTTCTTTTTTAGCCAGCGCTTTTCTTTCCCCGTATACCACAAAAAATAAGGTGATTGCAACAACAAGCCAATGTAATTAAGCCATTTGTGATTACTAAGCCAAACCTCAACACCCGGTATTTCAACGGTTTTTAATGATGGGAATTCTTTTTTTAAAAATTCAAAGGAAGCACCATTACCTCCAAGAGTCACACAAGATCTCGCCTCTAACCAACGGATGATTGGAATCATACGAGTGGCATGACCCAACCCCCAATTTAACGGACTTATTAAAACTCGTTTCATAACTTAAAGTTGGCTAAATTTGCCACAATTTTTAACGAAAATACGCTTTGGGTAAAAATAAAAAGGCACAGTTTGCCGAAACTAAGACTTTCAAACACATGTTTGAGCCAAGCATGGATGAAGTTTGGGCAAAAAACCATGCGCTCATTGGCAATTGGAAAAAAGATTTTTTCAAGAACGACAACCCTATTGTTATTGAACTAGGCTGTGGTAAAGGAGAATACACCGTTGATTTGGCCAAAAGAAATCCCAACAAAAACTTTATTGGTGTTGACATCAAAGGTGCTCGTATGTGGCGTGGTGCCAAGACTGTGGAAGAAGACAAGATGTCTAACGTTGCTTTTTTGAGAACGCGGGTAGAATTTATCAATTCTTTTTTTGGAGAAAATGAATTGGACGAAATTTGGCTCACCTTTTCTGATCCACAACCCAAAAAAGAAAGCAAAAGACTCACATCACCTTATTTCTTAGGCATCTACAAACCTTTATTAGAAAAAGGAGCAACCATACACTTAAAAACTGACAGTCGTTTGTTGCTCAACTACACCTTAGAGCAGATTGAAGAAAACGGATACAAGCTAAAAAACTGTGCGTTCGATTTGTACGACAAAGACTGGGATAAATTTACCGAGGAACAGAAAGACATCCTAAGCATTCAGACTTTTTACGAAAACATTTGGTTAAACAAGAAACATGCGATCAACTACTTATCTTTTTCTTTGGACTAGATGAAACCAGAAACGGTAGATTTTTTCCATCAAGTATTTGAAGTCGTGAAACTTATTCCTGAAGGGAGAGTTACTTCTTATGGAGCAGTAGCACGATATCTTGGTGCTGCACGTAGTTCTCGTATGGTAGGATATGCCATGAACGCTTCTCACTCGCATGAAGAGTATGTGCCTGCGCATAGAGTTGTCAATCGATTGGGATTACTTACCGGAAAAAATCATTTTCCTACGCCTTTCGACATGCAAGAAAAACTTGAACTAGAAGGAATTAGCGTTAAAAATGACGAAATACAAGGCTTCGAAAAACATTTTTGGGATCCTAACATTGAACTAGCACTTTAACCAACATTTAAGCACTTCATTTTCATACCTTTGCACCCATGTTGAAACAAGAAGAAATACTGAAAGCACTCACTACAGTTGTAGAGCCCGATTTAAAAAAAGACATTGTAACGCTTAACCTCGTTAAAAACATAGCGATAAGCGAAACCAACATTTCCTTCACAGTACAAGTAAGCAATCCTGCTATGCATAGCAGGAAACGCATGGAAGAAGCCTGTGAGTTTGCCCTGCAACGTAACTTTGGAAAAGAAATAATTTTCGATATTACGGTAGAAGGCATGAGCAACGAACGCCCACCAGAATTGAGAAAAGTATTGCCCGGTGTAAAAAACATCGTAGCCATAGCTTCAGGAAAAGGAGGCGTTGGAAAATCTACTATCACAGCCAATTTAGCTGCTAGTCTCGCTAAGCGAGGATTTAAAGTAGGTTTGATCGATGCCGATATTTATGGCCCTTCGGCGCATATCATGTTTGATGTAGCCAACGAAAAACCAACAACGATGGATGTTGATGGTGTAAACAAGATTAAACCCGTTGAAAGCCATGGGGTAAAAATTCTATCGATTGGATTTTTTGCCGACGCTTCACAAGCCATTGTTTGGAGAGGCCCTATGGCGTCAAAAGCATTGACTCAAATGTTTAAAGATGCTCATTGGGGAGAACTAGACTACATGCTTATTGACCTACCTCCAGGTACAGGCGATATTCACTTAACCCTTGTTGGAGCTGTTCCTTTAAACGGCGCTGTAATAGTAAGCACACCACAAGAAGTTGCCTTGGCCGATGCAAAAAAAGGAGTGGGTATGTTTCAACTAGATAGCATTAACGTTCCTGTTATTGGTTTGGTTGAAAACATGGCATACTTCACTCCTGCTGAATTGCCAGACAACAAATATTACATTTTCGGAAAAGAAGGCGCGCAGAAATTAGCCGAACAAATGGAATTGCCATTTTTGGGAGAAATTCCTTTGGTACAAAGCATTTGTGAAAGCGGAGACGCTGGAAGACCTGCCGTATTGCAAGAAGATACACCTTCGTGTCTTGCTTTCGAAAAATTAACTACTAATTTTATAGCTGCTTTAGATACTGTTAATGCCAACAAAAAAACAGTAAGTTTAGCATAATTTAAACCCTATGGCTAGTAAAAGATTAATAAAAAAAATCACATCTTCCTTAGACTCTCTGCGACCGTTTTTAGAAGCAGATGGCGGAAATATTTCCTTTCGTGAAGTGACCGAAGACATGGTTGTTAAAGTGGAGCTGCATGGTTCATGTAGCAATTGCTCTATGAGTTTGATGACACTAAAAGCAGGTGTGGAAGAAGCCATAAAAAAAGTGGCTCCCGAAATAAGAAGCGTTGAAGCGATAAATATGCCTGACCCAGAAACAGCAACGCCATATGGCATGTAACCACCATCCATTATTTAGTTTACCCTTTTTAACCATAAACCAAGAAACATTATTCTCATGATAGAAACAGATATCATTATCATAGGCGCTGGCCCTTGTGGCTTATTCACTGTTTTTGAAGCTGGCCTTTTAAAACTAAAATGCCATTTAATAGATTCGCTGCCACAAGCTGGTGGACAGTGTACTGAGATTTACCCTAAAAAACCCATTTTCGATATCCCTGGATTTCCATCGGTATTGGCCGGAGAATTGGTAGACAACCTGATGGAACAAGCTGCTCCGTTTAAGCCTGGGTTTACCCTTGGAGAACGCTCCGAAAAGATTGAAAAATTGGCAGACGGTAAGTTCAAGGTTACTACTAGTAAAGGCACAGAGCATGTTGCCCCTATTATTGCTATTGCAGGTGGATTGGGTTGTTTTGAGCCAAGAAAACCACCTGTTGAAAATTTGGCAAACTTTGAAGACAAAGGAGTAGAATACATTATTAAGGACCCGGAATTTTACCGCAACAAGAACGTTATTATTTCTGGTGGTGGTGACTCTGCGCTTGATTGGGCTATATTTTTAGCAAAAGGAGTTGCCAAAGAAGTTTCTTTAGTCCACCGAAGAGGTTCTTTCCGTGGTCACTTAGACTCTGTTCAGAAAGTAATGGACATGGCTGCTACTGGAAAAATAAACTTAATTACCGACGCAGAAGTGGTAGGTATTGGTGGAACTGACCAACTAGCGTCAGTAACTATAAAAACCAAAAAAGACGGAGAAGTAATTAAAGAAGCCGATCACTGGGTTCCTTTATTTGGTCTATCTCCTAAGCTTGGCCCTATTGCCGATTGGAATTTGAACATTACCAAAAATGCGATTGAAGTAGATACGCTTGACTACAGTACCAATATTCCGGGTATCTATGCCATTGGCGACATTAATGAGTACCCAGGGAAATTAAAATTGATTTTGTGTGGTTTCCACGAAGCTACCCTCATGGTTCAATCAGCGTTTAAGCGTATTTATCCTGACAAAAATTTGGTATTGAAATATACTACCGTAAATGGGGTTAATGGGTTCTAACCATTTCCTTTTATTATTAGAAATGACTTATTTTGTTATGAAATAAGTCATTTTTTTTTGCTCCCCCAACATATTTGCCATTCATTAGAAATGCTAGGTTCAAAATGGGTATTTATACGGTATTTATAACCATTTATATTGACCAATTTTACTTTCTATCAAAAAGTAACTAATACATCATTGTTACTTCTTGAGAGAAGGGGAAAGCTGAAAAACCTCAAACTAGAGTAGGCAAATTTAAAATTTATTGTTATGGCAATTTTCAATGTTCAAAATCAATGGGGTGGAAATAATGCCCCTTGGCATACTGGAGGAGTTTGGTCTTTAGGCGCTCGACAGGATCAAAACGTAGTTGATATCGATATCAATTCTGGAGATGGGGGGAAAACGTTAACTGGCACTATCACGTATGCTGGTGAAGGCCCAATTGGCTTTAAAGGAACTCAAATCAGTGGAAACAACTACGCTGTTGAAAATCAATGGGGTGGAAACAATGCTCCTTGGCATCCAGGTGGATTTTGGTTAATTGGTGGTCGTGATTCACAACGTGTCGTTAGTTTAAAAATTTCTGGAGATCAGAACCTAAATGGAGCTATGACTTATCAAGGTGAAGGGCCAATTGGCTTTAAAGGTAACTTTGAAAATGGAAGTAGTTACAATGTTAAAAATCAATGGGGTGGAAACAATGCTCCTTGGCATGAATCAGGTACATTCATTTTGAGTAATAGAGAAAATCAAAACTCTGTTGCTTTTGACATTAGCTCGTCTGATGGTGGGAAAACCTTTGGAGGTAGCATGACTTATGCTGGTGAAGGACCAGTAGGGTTTAAGGCTTCCAACGTTGGTTTGAATATCTATACTGTTGGAAATCAATGGGGTGGAAGCAATGCTCCTTGGCATACAGCTGGAGTTTTTGTTATTGGTGCTCGATTGAACCAAAATGTAGTTTCTATGAAAATCCAATCAAAAGATGGTGGTGAAACTTTCGAAGGTCAAATGACTTATGTTGGTGAAGGACCAATTGGATTTAAAGGTGTCTTTACTAGCGTGGCTGTGTCCAAACCTGCCTAGCTTTCTATTTGATTCTGATGAATCACAACAATAAAAAAACACCTTGTTTCGATATATTGGAACAGGGTGTTTTTATTTACACCTTAGCTATTGGAACAAGGTGTCTCTCTATTATTCTTCGAGTTTGTTTAGTCCTAAAATTTGGTGTCTATATACTTCATCGTTTGTTCTGACAATTAAGATATTAATGCCTGTTAGTTCAGAAGCATCGAGTTTTATGTAATAATCTCCAGCAACAGCTGCTTGTTTGTTAAAAGTATACAACAACACACCTTCCAAATTGTAAATGGAAGTTTCAATGTTACTGTTGTCTTGCTTCACTTTTACTTTTATGTTCAACTCCCCTATAAATGGCACTGGATAAGTGGCTATTATCTCTACGTTGTTAGGTTCTTCTTTTACTTCGGGGTCATCCGTTAACTCAGGGTCTTCTGGCACAAACAATGATGAATCCATTTCAAAAATAAATCCAGATCTTACGCTGTCATTTTTTGCTAATTTCCCGCCAAGCCAGACACTATTATCAGGCAGCATACGCACACAATATCCAGCACTAGCCGAATCATTTTTTTCAATGTATTGATTTATCAAATTTCCTTCCATGTCCAGTGTATTGATAAATAAATTTTGCCATGCTATTTTTTGCTTAGAAACCCACGGTTTATCTCTTTCATAACCTGTAACTGTAATTTGCTGTCTATGTACATCAATACAAAGATCTTGTGGTATTATATAATTATCCGTAAAGTTGTTTTGATTGAAGGACCATAAAATCGCTCCATTATTGGCATTTATGGCAATTGTTTTGAAAGATCTTAATTTTCTATCAAGAAGATATATTACTTCATCTTTGTTATTGTAAAACGCTATTTTATCTAAAAAAGATATATATATTTCTGTGCTCCACAAAAAACGCGCATTGGTCACATCAAACAGCATAACTTTATATTTCCCACCAGGTCTCCCATAAAACAGAATTTTATTATTAGATAACACTTCAAAATTTAAAACTTCCGGCAAACTGTCATTAATAACGTCACTTAAAGGTTCTAGCTCGTCTGTCTCTAGATTATAAAGGGCAAAAGATTGATCCCCTTCCAAAGGATAACCAGGACTATAACCTATCACAAATTTATTATCCAAGTATAGAAAGCTACGTAAAGGTGATAACTGTTTGTCTTCCAAAATTATTTTATCGGCACTACCTTCTGGATCATTTATTTTTTTTATCCTTGACCCTGAATTATATATAAAATAACTACCAAATTTATTGCAAATTAAATACGAATTTTCATTAAGCAAAGTACTTCGTTCATACATCTCATGTTCTCTTTCAATTTCCCCTTCTGGGTTAATTTTAAAGAGATACATTCTTTTGTAATTCATGTAGTAAAACGGTGCTGTAGAACTTGTGTGAAAGCTAGGGAATCCACTAACAATAACGTTGCCTGAAGAATCTACGACCATTTTATCTGCTTCTAAATATTGCTCTCGTAGCAGTGATTTTACCCACAATAATTCTTTGTCTTCATCATACATCTCTACTTGCATAAATCTACCGACTTGCTTTAGTACAGCGAACTTATCCTTTCCTACATGTTGAATGTCTATTGTTTTTGATTCAAACTGATAATGTCCATCATCTGTTTTTAAAATGTCGATAGCTCCATTATTAGAATTTAAACCTACAAATGCAGGTTTAGATCTTAAGTTTTGATGTGAAATATCTGTTTGTACATGACCGATGAAATAAGGTTTATTGTTTATTACAGATACTCCAATTCCTCTTCCATATGCTTCTTTAGCATTTACACTATCTATGGTTATTATTTTTTTATAATGTAGATTCCCGTTACCTCCATTTATTTTAACTATACCGAAACGAGCTGCTTCATGAGGATCGTCTACCGTCCCTGTAACAAACACGTCTCCTTGATCATCAATATCTATAGACAGTCCGCTGTCATCTCCTTCTTCAAAATCAGTTATTGATTGCCACATTACTGACCCTGAATTTTTACTAATTTTAACAGTATTAAAATCGTACTTAGTGCTACCATATGAATTTTGCTTCCATGTTACGTATATGTGTCCGTTTTTATCAATATGATTACTATATATATAATTATGATATGGACGAATATTGGATGTAACCGCATTCCATAATACTTCCCCATTTAAGTTGTTTATTTTTGCTACCCAAGTAGAATTTGATTCACCATGACCAAATAAGAAAATGTCATTATTATCATCCACATATAACTGACTTATGGCATCTAGGTCAATATTTATCAAAGTCTCCCAAAATACAGAGTCAATATTAAACATATAGCATTTACTTAGAGTACGTCCCTTCAGTTTGTATACATTATATTTACTATCGGCTTTATAGTTTTCACCATTATATGAACCTTCAATGAATTGAGATTGCATGACATTTCCAGTACCCTTATTCATTAGATCATAATGTTGCCCGCTATTTCCACTACCTTGTTCGCTTACGTATTCATAATAAGCTCCAATGGTCACAGAATCGACATCAAATATTTTGCCTTCTTTTCCTCCCTTTCCTGGTAAGGTTATCTTCCAATTGATAATTCCCGTTTGTTCATTTATTTGCCAAATTTCATACTCACTAGTCAACGCATAGATATTATCCTCTGCATACATTATTTGATGCACAAAATCAGTATTATCAATTAAGCGTTTAGGATCACTGGTTGTCCAAACTATGTTGCCAAGTGTGTCTAACTTTGTCACCACTGGTTGGTATCCTTGTCGTTCAAAATTTTTCCCACAAACAATTAAATAATCCCCTACTTTTATATGCGACTTAATTGTGTTGCCTTCTTTTCCTTCCGTATCATGAAAATAATATTCGTTGATTTGAGCATGGGATATACTCCAAAAACTACATAGATAAAAAACAACAAATAAGTTCTTGGTTGATAGAAACTTGAGCATGAGAAAGGTTTAAATAAGGTGGTTTAAAAGGTTAAAGTTACTGAATATTGATGACTGTATATAAAACAAGTAAAAGCATACAGAAAAAGCTTGTCTATCGCCCTAAAAATTAGTTGCGAGTTTACCGCTCGAAAACCCGTGAAAATGAAGGACTTATAAAATTGCAATTTTAGCGTAATGAACCTTAAAAAATTACATACTTTTGCTGCTATTAAATTTATGATATGAACACTACTGTTGCAAAAAACAAGTTCCAAGAGCAAATTGAAAGTTTTATGGCTTCTGTGAAAAGCAGAAACAACCATGAACCTGAATTTTTGCAAGCTGTGCACGAAGTTGCAGAAGCTGTAATTCCATTTATGGAAAACCATCCTCAATATAAGGATGCTAAGATCTTAGAGCGAATGGTTGAGCCTGAACGTACGATTATGTTTCGTGTTCCATGGACTGACGACAAAGGAAATATACATGTAAATAGAGGTTACAGAATTGAAATGAACAGCGCTATTGGACCATACAAAGGTGGTTTGCGTTTTCATCCTTCTGTAAACTTGAGCATACTTAAATTTTTAGCTTTCGAGCAAGTATTCAAAAACAGCCTTACAACCCTGCCTATGGGTGGTGGTAAAGGTGGTTCAGATTTCGATCCGAAAGGAAAATCTGACCTAGAAGTAATGCGTTTTTGCCAAAGCTTTATGACTGAGTTATCTCGTCATATTGGACCAAATACCGATGTACCTGCTGGTGACATAGGTGTTGGTGGACGTGAAATTGGATACATGTTTGGTCAATACAAACGTTTACGAAATGAATTTACAGGTGTTTTGACCGGTAAAGGCATGGAGTATGGTGGATCTTTGATTCGCCCTGAAGCAACAGGATACGGAAACGTTTACTTTGCTGAAGAGATGTTGAAAACCAAAAACGATACATTTAAAGGAAAAACAGTTGTTATTTCTGGTTCTGGTAACGTTGCACAATACGCTTGTGAAAAAGTAACTGAACTTGGTGGTAAAGTAGTGACCATGTCTGATTCGTCAGGTTACATATACGATGCTGCTGGTATCGATGCTGAGAAATTGGCATTCATCATGGAGTTGAAAAACGTAAACCGTGGTCGTATCAAAGAATACGCCGATAAATTTGCTTGCGAATTTCACGAAGGTCAAACACCTTGGGGTGTTAAATGCGACGTAGCATTGCCTTGTGCTACTCAAAACGAATTGAATGGTGACGACGCTTCAACCTTGATTACCAATGGTTGTATGTGTGTTTCTGAAGGAGCAAACATGCCTTCTACTCCTGATGCAGTGGAGAAATTCTTGGAAGCAAAAATATTATTTGCTCCAGGTAAAGCTTCAAATGCTGGTGGTGTTGCTACCTCTGGTTTAGAAATGAGTCAAAACTCATTACGTATGAACTGGACAAGAGAAGAAGTTGATGCAAAATTGCACAGCATCATGAAATCTATTCACCAATCGTGTGAGCAGTATGGAAAAGATGGTGACTACGTAGATTACGTAAAAGGAGCAAATATTGCTGGTTTTGTGAAGGTTGCTAGCGCAATGATGGCACAAGGACTGGTTTAATTAAAAATAGCTTACATTAAAGCCCCAGAAGGTAGATTGCCTCTCTGGGGCTTTTCTATTCATAGAAAAATTAATCATGAAAAAATTCATGCTAATGGCATCACTTCTTTGTGGTGTATTATCCGTTTCGGCTCAAGATTACAACTCAGCTATAGGCTTGCAAGGCGGGTTATACAATGGCGTTTCATTCCGTACCATGATTTCTAGCGACCAAGCCATAGAGGGAATCGTTTCTGCTCGTTATGGTGGCTTCAGAGCTACCTTATTGTATGAGATTCAACACGCTTTTCCGAGTGCACAACGATTACATTGGTACTATGGTGGAGGTGCTCATATTGGCACATACAATACGGGAAATTACAACAAACAATTAGATGGTGCTAGCACCACTTCAGTGTTTATTGGCGTTGATGGTATCATTGGAATGGAATATAATTTTGATTTCCCATTAAACTTGTCTTTAGACTGGAAACCTTCATTTAATTTAATCGGATATGGTACTTTCATCGGCGATGGATTTGCATTATCAGCTCGTTATTACTTTTAACACTCATGCGTAGAAAACCAACCCAAAAGATTGTAAAACCAGAAGTAGTTCAAGTGAATGAAAATTCAGAACTATTAGCTTTTTTACTAAAACGTTTTCCAGAACGGAAAAAACCTATTATCAAAAAAGTAATGGGTGGTGGCCAAATTCTCATAGGCAAGCAAATCATCAAAGCTTTTAACCATCCGTTAAAAGCTGGCGACACACTGACCATTCATTGGCTAAAACCTCCTCCGGAGGTTAAGGTGACTAAGTTCAATATCATACATGAAGATGATGAGATAATTGTGATTAGCAAAGTTGCTGGGCTTCTTGCCATTACGGATAACAAGGCGGCCAACGTCAATGCTTTTAACTTAATTAAAGAATACCTAAAAGAAGAGTACGACAATGCTACGTTGTTTTTGGTACATCGTTTAGACAAAGCTGCTTCTGGTTTATTAGTATTTGCTAAAACACTAAAAGCACAAAAATTGCTGCAAGCGCAGATTGAACAAGGAACTTGGTACCAAGAGTACACTGCTTTAACGGATGGTGCTCCTAGTCAAAAGGATGGCGAAATGAAACATTGGCTTACCGAAAGTAAAGCGCTTATTGTTTATGCAGCCAATTTTAACAACAAAGGCCAAGAAGCAATTACTGATTACCTTGTTAAGAAAGAGTCGAATGGGATTGGTGTATTAAAACTTGTGGCTAAAACGCATCGCAAAAACCAAGTTAGGGCGCAATTACAAGCAATAGGTCACCCTATCTTGGGAGACAAAAAATACGGCTCTAAAGTAAACCCTATTGGACGACTAGCGCTACATGCTAATCGTTTGCGTTTTACGCATCCAAAAACCAACGAAATGGTAGAATACAATACAAATACTCCTACAAAATTTAAAAGAGTATTATAAGCGCTTAAATACACTTGATCTATTTGACTTATGTCAAATAGATTCACACTTAAAATCCCTTTCTTGTAGCTCCTTCAATATGATGGGTAAAGCAACAGAAAGGTTTTTTTTTGCTTTTTCGCTGTCGTGAAAAACAATAACATCTCCCCCTTTCACAGAATGTAACACACGATTGACACATGCTTCTGGTGTCACGCCTTTATCGTAATCCTTGCTCAACAATGACCACATAACTAATGTGTAATGTTTTGACACCCAACGATACTGTTGCCAGGTAAGTTTGCCATAAGGCGGCCTGAATAGTTTAGTGTTTAATAGATTTGCTGCAGATAATACCTCATCTTTATAGGTATTGAACTTTGTGTGCCATCCATGTGCATGTGTTTGTGAATGACTTCCTATGGCATGACCTTCTGCTAAAATTCTAGCAATAATTTCAGGATATGCTGCCGCCCTACTTCCAACACAAAAAAAAGTAGCTTTTGCGTTTACAGTCTTTAATTGATCTAGCACCCATGGAGTAATTTCTGGGTGTGGTCCGTCGTCAAAAGTGATGGAAATAGTATTGCGTTCTTTGGTAGTTGGTTTGTCCCAAATAGCGCAACGAAAAATGCGTTTAGCTAGAAACAAACAGAGTTGATTAAAAACCCTCATCGATTTACCTTTCTAAAAAGTGTTATGAAAGTTTATCAGCCAAAATTCTCATTTCTACTACTGGCGATATTTTTTCGTACACAATATTATAAACAGCCTCACAAATAGGAAGTTCCACTTGAAATCGTTTATTCATTTCAATGATACTGTTGACTGCATAATAGCCTTCTGCTACCATATTCATTTCAAACATGGCACTTTTCACGCTGTAGCCTCTACCTATCATACTTCCAAAAGTACGATTGCGACTAAACTGAGAGTAAGCTGTCACCAATAAATCTCCTAAATAAGCCGATGTTTTTACATCTCTGTGTAAATCGTGAACCGCATCTACAAATCGTTCAATTTCACATATGGCGCTTGCTACTAATACAGCTTGAAAATTGTCGCCATATCCTAATCCGTGGCAAATACCACAAGCTACAGAATACACATTTTTCAAAACAGCCGAAAGCTCTGTGCCAAACAAATCGTCGGAAGTACTCGTTTTAATGTAACGACAAGAAAGCAACGTGGCCATTTGTTTTGCGTACTCTTCGGTTTGGCAAGCTAAGGTCAAATATGACAGTTTTTCTTGCGCTACTTCCTCAGCATGGCAAGGGCCGCTAATAATACCTATATTCTCATAGGGAACACCAAATTGTTTGTGCAAATATCGAGCAGGTATAGAATGATGTTCAGGTATAATTCCTTTTACAGCAGAAAAAACAATTTTACCTTCAAACGTACTCGGCGGGAAATCAGTAAACATATCAACTAAGAAAGCCGATGGTGTTGCAATAACAACATAATCTACAGAAGCCACAGCTGCTACTAGATCGTTTGTAATGTCCAGTTTATCTACATCCAATTCTGCTGATGGTAAATAATTTGGATTGTGCTTAAAACGCTTGATGTGTTCTAATGCTTCTTTATTTCGCATCCACCAAGTAACGGTATCACAATTGTTGCTAAGTATTTTTACGATTGCTGTCGCCCAACTTCCTCCTCCTAAAACTGCAATTCTCATCAATTCTTTTTTTACTATTCTGTTAAACCCCTAATTTAAAACCCATGCAGGTCTCATAATTAAAAGCTAAATGTATCAAATTCTTAACCCAAAGCGCTATTTATGCTTGTTGCCAAGTCAAAATTTCATCCAATTGCAACGCTGGCATATCTAATTTTTTCTTTTTTCTTAATCCATTCAAGGTTTGATGGATTTGAGTTGCTTTCGCTTCTTTCAACAAAGCAATGGTTTTGAGCCCCATTTCTATAATTATGGGCACCCAATTAGCAGGTACTCCTATTGCTTCGAATTCGGCTGGGGTACTTATTTCTTCTTTTTTAATGTTTTCTGGTCTCATTTGTGGGAAAAACAAGACTTCTTGAATAGAACTGTTGTTGGTCATTAACATCACCAACCTATCAATCCCTATTCCCATTCCTGAAGTTGGAGGCATACCATACTCCAAGGCTCTTACAAAGTCCATATCAATAAACATGGCTTCATCATCTCCTTTTTCAGACAGTTTCAATTGTTCTTGAAAACGATTTAATTGATCAATAGGGTCATTTAATTCCGAATAAGCATTCGCAACTTCTTTTCCATTAATCATTAATTCAAAACGTTCTGTTAGCTCATCGTTTGTGCGGTGTTTTTTGCACAAAGGCGACATTTCGATAGGGTAATCGGTAATAAAAGTAGGTTGGATATATTTTCTTTCACATTTTTCACCAAAAATTTCATCAATCAATTTCCCTTTACCCATGGTTTCATCAACGGTAATGTTCAATTGCTTACAAACGTCACGCAATTGTATTTCATTCATGCCATTGATATCGAATCCTGTATGTTCTTTAATAGCTTCATACATGGTAACTCTAGCATAGGGTCTTTGAAAATTAATAAGCTTATTTCCAACAGGCAATTCTGTTTTCCCATGAACAGCCATAGCAACCATTTCAATCATTTCTTCTGTGAAATTCATCATCCAGTTGTAATCCTTGTAGGCCACATAAATTTCCATGACCGTAAATTCAGGATTATGGGTTTTGTCCATTCCTTCATTTCTAAAATCTTTTGCAAACTCATAAACACCATCAAACCCACCTACAATAAGTCTTTTTAGGTATAATTCGTTAGCAACACGCATATACAAAGGCATGTCTAGTGCATTGTGATGGGTAGCAAATGGTCTCGCTGATGCGCCGCCTGGAATTGGTTGTAAAATTGGCGTTTCTACCTCCAAGTAATCTTTTTCATTAAAAAAAGAACGCATGGTGTTTATCACCTTGGTTCTAGCCAAAAAAGTTTCTTTAACGCTTGGGTTCACCACCAAATCAACATATCGTTGTCTGTATCTTAATTCAGGATCCGTAAATGCATCGTGTACTTTACCGTCATCGTCCGTTTTTACAACAGGCAATGGTCTAAGCGATTTGCTCAACACCGTCAGTTTAGAAACATTGATAGATAGCTCACCTACTTTGGTTCTAAAAACTTTCCCAACAACCCCAATAAAATCTCCTCTGTCCAGCAATTTCTTGAACACAGTATTGTACATGGTTTTATCCTCTTCAGGGCAAAGCTCATCTCTATTGATATATACCTGAATAACACCAGAAGCATCTTGTAGTTCAGCAAATGATGCCTTACCCATAATTCTTCTACTCATCATTCTACCCGCCAAGCAAACTTCTGCAAAGTCACTATCGTCAACAAACGATTTCTTTATTTGATCGGCCATATGAGTTACTTTGTACTCATCGGCTGGAAAAGGGTTGATATTTAAAGCTTTCAACTGATCTAAAGAAGATCTTCTGATGATTTCTTGCTCGCTTAGTTCGTGCTGCATGGGTTAAAAAATTTTGTGTAAAGATATTAATTCTTATACCTTGAAAAACAGCAAAACATCGACTTAAATTTTAAGCTCATTTCATACACGTTATTTTTTGTACTTTTGCCCTTATTTTTTAAGTACTTTTCAACATATGGAGCATTACGTATCAGATTTCACCAGACAATTAAAGGAAGCTATTAATATAGGCCTAAAAAGCACTTTGATTGATTGTGATAAAAACATACAAAATGTTGTTATCACAGGACTTGGAGGTTCAGGAATCAGCGGTAAAATTGTTTCACAATTGGTAGCAGATTCAGCAAAACTACCGATCTACATCAACAACAACTATTCCCTTCCTGGTTTTGTTAACCAAAATACGCTTGTTATTATTTCTTCTTATTCTGGCAATACTGAAGAAACCATCTCTGCTATGAAAATAGCAATTGATAAAGGAGCTGAAGTAGCTTGTATTACATCCGGAGGAGCCATTCTTGATTTAGCAAAAAAACATCAATTAAATACTATTGTAATTCCTGGAGGTCACCCGCCTAGGACTGCTTTAGCATATTCTTTTACGCAGCAATTCTTTTTATTAAAGCATTACGGTATTATTTCTTTTGATTTCAAATCACACCTATCAGATGCTGTTATTTTGTTGGATAAAGAATTAGAAAACATTAAAGAAATTGCAAAGAATCTTGCCAATAAATTGTTTCAGAAAACGGCTGTCATCTATTCTGATGCTTCTTATGAAGGCGCAGCCATTCGAATGCGTCAGCAACTCAATGAAAATGCAAAAGTATTGTGCTGGCATCACGTATTACCAGAAATGAATCACAATGAATTGGTTGGTTGGGCTGGCGGAGACAGTAATAAAGCTGTTATATTTTTAAGAAACGAAAGTGACTATCAACGAACTCAGGTTCGCATGAAGTTATCTAAAGAAATTATTAGCAAACATACCAGTAATATTTCAGATGTATACTCAATGGGTAATAGTGCTATCGCTAAGACTTTATACCTTGTAAATTTGGGTGACTGGGTTTCTGTATACCTAGCAAAACTGTATCAAGTAGACCCGATTGAAGTAAATGTCATAGGGCATTTAAAAAGTGAGTTAGGAAAAGTATCATGAACAAAAAAGTTGTTTTTCAAGATTTAGGATTGATTGATTATAAGGAAGCTTGGGATTATCAAACCCAATTGTTTGATTTTGTGATTAACCAAAAAATGGAAAACCGAAAAGCGGAAGACGGTTTACAACAACAAACCAAAAATCATTTGCTGTTTTGTGAACATCCACATGTCTATACGCTTGGCAAAAGCGGCTCAGAAAATCATCTACTCCTTAATGAAGAAGTTTTAAAAGAAAAAAACGCCACGTTTTATAAAATAAATCGTGGTGGCGACATCACCTATCACGGCCCTGGACAAATAGTAGGTTACCCTATTTTTGACTTAGACAATTTTTTCACAGACATCCATAAGTATCTTCGATATCTAGAAGAGGCCATTATATTAACATTGGCACATTACGGCATTGTTGCTGGACGATCAGACGGATTCACTGGAGTATGGTTAGATGCAGACAATCACAAAGCCCGTAAAATTTGCGCCATGGGTGTAAAATGTAGCCGATGGGTAACGATGCACGGTTTTGCCTTTAATGTCAACGCCGATTTAGATTATTTCAACCATATTGTACCTTGTGGTATTACCGATAAAGCTGTAACATCGTTAGATAAAGAACTTGGGCGGAAAATGGATTTTAATGAAGTTCAACATGTACTTAAGCTTAAACTTCAAGAAGTTTTTGAATTCGAATTTGAGGATTAAGGCATCACATTCTGCATCATCTTTCATTCAAATATTATCATTTAACACATACGCTAAAATGCGTTTATCTCTGCTGATAAAAAAACGCGCATAAAAAAAATGGAGCAAGTATAATACTTACTCCATTTCACCAACCTTAAACCTTCACCTTGTGAATCTCTTCACACGTTAAAAGTAATGAATATTTCTATTGACACAAATTTATAGGCGTTTTATTTGCCCTTTTAAGGTGTAAATGAGCGTTTTATGTAAAATTCCGTATTTATTACTAATACATATTTTAGTACTAAATACGGATGGTTTTTTACCAAATAGACACTAAACTGTCGTTTCTCATTGCAGCACCTTCTGCAACATCAAAAGCTTCAAAAAACTCTGGCATGTTACTCAATGTTCCATTTACTCTAAATTTAGTAGGAGAGTGTGGATCTGTCACAACTTGCTGACGTAAAAATTCGTCTGTTGCATTTCCTTTCCAGATTTGTGCAAACGAAATAAAGAACCTTTGTTCAGGCGTGTAGTTATTAATTACCTCTTTGGTTTTTCCTTCTAACGATTTTTGGTACGCATAATAAGCAACGGTAAGCCCACCAAAATCGGCGATGTTTTCACCCAAGGTAAGTTTACCACTTACAAACACACTATCAATTACTTCGTACCCATCGTACTGGTCTGCCAACTGACTTGTTTGCGCTTCAAAAGAAGCTTTATCTTCAGGAGTCCACCAATTTTTGAACGTTCCTTCACTATCAAACTGTGCACCTTGATCATCAAAACCATGAATCATTTCGTGTCCGATAACGGCACCCATTCGCGCATAGTTAACAGCATCTTCAGCATTGGGGTCAAAGAAAGGTGGTTGCATAATTCCTGCTGGAAAAACGATTTCATTCCAAGTAGGATTGTAATATGCATTGACAATATGAGCAGGCATTCCCCATTCAGTTTTGTCAATTGGCTTACCATATTTATTGATGTTTTCTGCAAACTCAAATCGATTAACAGACATCCAATTTTCTAAAAATGATGCTCTAGAGATCTCTAAACTGGTTAAATCTTTCCATGTATCAGGATATCCCAGTTTACGTGTGAAAGAAGCTAGCTTTTCAAATGCTTGCACCTTTGTTTCATCACTCATCCATGACAATCCTGCAAGACGTTCTCTAAGTGCAGCACCTAAGTTATCAACCATAGTATTTACACGTGCTTTCGATTCAGCACTGAAGTTTTCTTCAACAAATGCTTTTCCTAATGCGTCACCCATTTTACGGTTCATTCCGTCAACCGCTCTTTTCCATCTAGGTTTCATTTCTTTGGCTCCTCTTAAGTAGGTGCTGTAAAAATTGAAATCTTGGGTTTCTAGTTCAGTATTCAGCTTGCCTGCCATGGTGTTCAACATTCCCCAACCTAGGTAAGTTTTCACATCGTCAAAAGAAGCATCTTCTAATAAGCTTTCTAAACCAACAAAATAGTTTGGTTGCGAAACAATGATAGAATCAAATGCTGGTAAGCCTATGCTTGTAAAGTATGTGTCCCAATCGAAACTAGCACAAGTAGCTTTGAATGCATCAAAACTCATTTTGTTATAACTAGCTTGAATATCACGTTGTTCTAGTCTGTTCATTGATGCATCTGCCAACTTGGTTTCGATATCCATGATGGTGCTAGCAATAGTTGCTGCATTTTCTTCTGTCTCACCAATAAGTACATACATACTAGCAATATGCTTCACATATTCAGCACGTGTTTCAACAGATTTTTCATCTTGTTTGAAATAGTAATCTTTGTCAGGCAATCCTTGTCTCGTTTGACCTGTATAGACTGCCATGTTAGCATTGTCTTTCAAGTCTTGATACACATAAGAGCTAAACATTGATCCCAAACCATTTTGGTGATGCTTGGCTATTAATTCAGCTAAGCCTGTTTTTTCAACATTCATTAATTCGTTCCAAATAGGCAACATAGGCTTAATGCCTTGCTCGTCTCTATTACTAGAGTCCATTACAGCAGCATAGTAATCGCCTATTAGTTGTTTTGCTGTCCCTTTTTTATGGTCAGAAGTTGCAGAAGCTTCTTCCAACATTTTACGGATAATGGCATTGTTTCTTTCCGAAACTTCGTTGAAACTACCCCAACGAGACTCAGATTCTGGTACAGGATTATCGGCAAGCCATTGTCCATTAGCAAACTGATAAAAGTCTGCGGAAGGCTTAGCTTCCTGATCCATGTAATTGAAATCTGCAGATTTAATTTCTTTGGGTTGCTCGCAACTACTCATTCCTATGAATATGGCAGAAAGCGCACATGCTCCAATAAGTTTTGTGTTTTTCATGTTGAAAAAATTTGTTTAGCGTCAAATGTAGTAAAATCAGGAGCTTGTCATTGTTGAATATTCAACGATGGTAATAGCCGATGATAAACGGGGAGCCGTATTAGATTAATTTTATTTTTGACAAACATTATTAAAACAACAACAAGGTAATATCATCACTGTGCTCAACAAAATAAACCTAACCTCAACCATTATCATCGTCTTGGCATTTGTCATAGGTATGGCGCTTGGCGAAGCATCTATTTATGTCGGGGCACTTTATATTTGTTTGTCTTTAGTGAGTGCTGTTTTGTTCAATAGTCAATGTAAAAAAACCAAAGTGCTTGAAGAAAAAAAAAATTGGATAACATACACTTGCCCCTTAATTACCAAGAAACCATACTTCCAAGCATTCAAGAACACATCAACATAAAAAAATAGAAACCCAAGAAGTCAACCAACTTATTTTATTTACTAAACTATTAGCTGCTTCTTTTGGGGAACAAATTGTAGTGACATACGGCCCTAAAAATCAACAAGTAAACATTAATAGTCAAAGTGTTGTTAAAGGAACACACGTAGCTTCTGGGGCAAATAAAAAGAACATAGCTGTTCTCGAAAAACAATTAGTAGCTCTCTTTACTTAGCATCAAACAAAGCCTTCAATTCAGTAGCATGTTCGGGCTTCATTTTCCCCGCTAAAATCAAGCTCAATTGTCTACGACGTAAAGCACCGTCGTAACGTTTTTTCTCTTCTTCTGTTTCTGGAATCAATTCAGGCACTTGAATAGGGCTACCAATTTGGTCGACAGCTACAAAGGTGAAAATAGCTTCGTTGCACTTCGTGCGAGCTCCTGTAAGATGATCTTCTTTATACACATCAGAAATAACTTCCATAGACGAACCAAAGGCACGAGAAACTTTTGTTTCAATAACGACCATATCGCCCAGTTTTATCGCATTGTCAAACGAAACATGGTTGACTGAAGCAGTAACCACTACCCTTCTACAATGACGATGTGCAGAAATAGCAGCATTGATATCCATCCATTGCAACAACATCCCTCCAAAAAGGTTGGCTAAAGTATTGGTGTCATTGGGCAATACTAGTTTGGTAGTGATGGTCAATGTTTCTTTGGCGGTGCGTGCTTTCATGATAATTATTTTGCTGCAAAGATAATATTTAAGCCCGCTTGATTACCTTAGCAAAAAAGTAATTTATGAGTTTTTCCGTATTAAAAGCACTGCACCTTATTTTTATGGTTACCTGGTTTGCAGGGTTGTTCTACATGGTTCGTTTGTTGGTCTATGTGCGTGAGGCCGAAGACGAAGATGAGCCTAAAAAATCAATACTCAGCGAGCAATACTTGCTCATGCTCAAAAGATTGTGGTATGGCATCACATGGCCTAGTTTAATTCTCACCTTAACTTTTGGTATATGGATGTTAGTCAAAAATCCTTGGTTTCTTTCACAACCGTGGATGCACTTGAAGCTGAGCTTTATTGTTGGTTTAGTTGTCTATCACCAAATTTGTGGGTTTTTATACAAAAAAGCAAAAAACAACACCCTAACATGGAGTAGCTTTAAATTGAGAATGTGGAACGAAGTAGCTACCATCTTTTTAATTTCTATTATCTTTATAGTTGTCGTTGGCAGAGAAGACATGCTTTCATGGATTTGGGGGGTTGTTGGAGTTATTGGCATTTCCCTGTTGCTGTTTTTAGCCATACGTGTTTACAAAAGGTTGCGTAACAAAAACAACTAGTCATGTCTGAATTGAAAACAACGATTAATGAAGGAAGTAGTGATGGTTTTTTGAATTCGGTATAATATCAACAAAAAAGGGGAGATCGTTTTGTAGTGAAAAACCTCCTGGAGAAACTCACAGGTAAACCTGCCAAAATTTGGGGTAAAAACATGTTAGGGTTTGGCACTTATCACCACAAATACGATTCAGGAACAGAAGGCTCATGGATGTTGACTACCTTTCCCACAAGAAAACAAAACTTGCAGACATTGACATGGATGTACTTCAAAACATGATAGAAGCCAGTATCAAACAACTAGCACCTCAAAGAGTCAGAAACTAAGGCTTTTGGTTGGGTAATTTTCACAATATCACACGCTCATATTCTGAATTTTATCCTCAAAATAAAAGCTGAATAAAAACTAAAAAAACAGCTACTTTTGCAGTGATGGAACACATAAGAAATTTCTGCATAATTGCACACATTGACCATGGTAAAAGCACCTTGGCTGACAGATTGTTACACACAACTGGTACGATTACCGAACGTGAAATGCAAGAGCAAACCTTGGATGACATGGACTTGGAGCGTGAGCGTGGTATTACCATCAAAAGCCATGCGATACAAATGGCGCACAGACATGAAGGAAAAGATTACATTCTTAACCTGATTGACACCCCAGGCCACGTCGATTTTTCTTACGAAGTTTCTCGTTCTATTGCTGCCTGTGAAGGAGCTTTATTGATTGTAGATGCAACACAAGGAATAGAAGCACAAACTATTTCAAACTTATACTTAGCCTTAGAGCACGATTTAACCATCATCCCTATTTTAAATAAAATGGATTTGGCCAGCGCCGATCCAGAAGAAGTAACCGACCAAATAGTTGATTTAATTGGTTGCGACCCTAGCGATGTTATTCCAGCATCTGGAAAAACAGGCATGGGTGTTGATGCTATTTTGAAAGCAGTAATTGATCGTGTACCGGCACCAAAAGGAGACATCAATGCACCCTTGCAAGCCATGATTTTTGATTCTGTTTTTAATTCTTTTAGAGGAATTATAGCTTATTACAGAATTCTGAATGGAACATTAAAATCTGGCGACAAGGTAATGTTCATGAATACTGGCAAAAAATATGAAGCCGATGAAATCGGTATTTTAGGCCTAGATCTTAAACCCCGAAAAGAAGTATTTGCTGGAGATGTAGGTTACATCATTTCAGGGATAAAAGTAGCCAAAGAAGTAAAAGTTGGTGATACTATTACCACTGTTGCTAATCCTTGTACCAATGTGGTCATGGGCTTTGAAGATGTAAAACCGATGGTGTTTGCAGGTATTTATCCTGTCGACACTGATGAGTTTGAAGAGCTTAGAAGTTCTTTGGAAAAATTACAATTGAACGATGCCTCTTTGGTTTTTGAACCAGAAGCTTCACAAGCGCTTGGTTTTGGTTTTAGATGTGGATTCTTAGGAATGTTGCACATGGAAATCGTACAAGAACGATTGGAACGTGAGTTCAATATGACCGTAATTACGACGGTACCTAATGTATCTTACATAGCAACCCTAAACAATGGAGATGTGCTTCAAGTGCATAACCCATCAGATTTGCCCGATCCTTCTAAACTGAATTATGTGGAGGAGCCATTTATAAAAGCACAAATCATTTCTAAAAGCGAATACGTTGGCGCAATCATGTCACTTTGCATCAACAAAAGAGGAATGCTAACCAATCAAGTATACCTCACCTCAGACCGTGT
>JBLIDJ010000022.1:0-27412 GCA_047634195.1 Flavobacteriales bacterium | reverse complement strand
CTCAAGAAAAAATATCTGCAAATATTTAAATAAGGTCTTGCATATACCCTTTGTCTATGCTAAAATTGAATTATATTTGTATCCAAACTTTTAAACAAAACAACATGTCTTTAGAGTCTTTTGCTTCACGCCATATTGGTCCAAGACCATCTGAAACCAGTCAAATGTTGAAAGCCATTGGTGTAGCTAGCATTGATGAGTTAATCAATCAAACCGTGCCAGAAGGCATTCGATTAAGAAAGCCATTGGCTATCGAAAAAGGGATGAGTGAGTACGAGTATTTGAATGAGCTTAAAACACTTGCCTCTAAGAACAAATTGTATAGAACATATATAGGTCTTGGTTACTACAATACTGTAATTCCTTCGGTGATATTACGTAACGTATTGGAAAATCCGGGATGGTACACGGCATACACGCCTTATCAAGCCGAAATTGCACAAGGTCGTTTAGAAGCTTTATTGAATTTCCAAACCATGGTGATGGATTTGTCAGGGATGGAAATAGCCAATGCATCTTTGCTAGATGAATCTACTGCTGCTGCTGAAGCAATGATCATGTTTGCTAATGGGCGTAAATCAAAAGAAATTAAAGCGGGTAAGAACAAGTTTTTTGTTTCTGAAACATGTTTCCCCCAAACCATCGATTTATTAAAAACCAGGGCTACTCCGCTAGGATATGAATTGGTTATTGGTAACTGGCAAACGACTACCATTGACGAAAGCTTTTTTGGTGTTCTGTTGCAATATCCAAACGCGAATGGTGAAGTAGAAGATTACGCAGCCTTTGCAGCCAATGCTAAAGACAAGCATGCATACGTAGTTGTTGCTGCCGACCTTATGAGTTTATCCTTATTAACTCCTCCTGGAGAATGGGGTGCCGATGCAGTGGTAGGTAGCACCCAACGATTTGGTGTGCCAATGGGTTACGGTGGCCCTCACGCAGCCTTTTTTGCAACCAGAGGAGATTTTAAAAGACATATTCCAGGGAGAATCATTGGCGTATCTAAAGACCAATTAGGAAATCTTGCTTTGCGAATGGCACTGCAAACACGCGAGCAACACATCCGTAGAGATAAAGCAACCTCTAACATATGCACAGCACAAGCATTGTTGGCAGTTATGGCTAGTATGTACGCTGTGTATCATGGGCCTGTTGGAATTAAAAAAATAGCCAGCAACGTGCATAGAAAAGCAAAATCATTGGTTGAAGCTTTAGCTAAAATTGGTTTTAAAAACGAAAATAATTACTTTTTTGATACCTTACATTTAACCATCGATGGTGTTGACGTGGTAAATAAGGAAGTGTTAATCAATAAAATAGAAGGTGCTGCTTTAGCAGATGGAATTAATTTTAGATACGAAAATCAGTCTATTTTAATTTCTATTGATGAGTCTACCACTATTGCTGATTTAAATGACATTGTTACTGTTTTTGAACGTGCTACGGGGAAATCAGCCAATGAAATTAGCGAAGAAAATGTGTATCAAAATACCGTTTTGGATTTTGGTGTTCACGTACGTACATCTCCTTACTTAACCCACGAAGTGTTCAATAAGTATCATTCTGAAACAGATATGATGCGTTACCTGAAATTACTGGAAAACAAAGATTTGTCTTTAACACATTCCATGATTGCATTAGGTTCTTGTACCATGAAATTAAATGCAGCGAGTGAATTAATGCCAATTACATGGCCTGAATTCGCTAATCTGCATCCTTTTGCTCCTATCGATCAAACACAAGGATACCAAGACATGTTTGTTGATCTTAACAAATCGTTGAGTGAAATCACAGGCTTCGCTGCTATGTCATTCCAACCAAACTCTGGCGCGCAAGGAGAGTATACGGGGTTAATGGTTATTCAAGCATACCATCATTCGCGTGGAGACGACCAACGAGACGTTGTCTTAATCCCATCGTCTGCCCATGGAACTAATCCAGCAAGTGCGGTAATGGCGGGTATGAAAGTAGTGGTAACCAAGTGTGATCAAGACGGAAACATTGATTTAGTTGATTTAAAAGAAAAAACCGAATTACATAGCAACAACTTATCAGCTTTAATGGTTACTTACCCATCTACCCATGGTGTGTTTGAAGAATCTATTATTGAAATTACTGATTTAATTCATAGTCATGGCGGTCAAGTTTACATGGACGGAGCCAATATGAATGCACAAGTAGGGTTAACCAATCCTGGAAACATCGGTGCCGATGTATGTCACTTGAATTTACATAAAACGTTTGCTATTCCTCACGGTGGAGGAGGACCTGGTGTTGGACCAATAGGTGTTGCGTCACATTTAGTTCCTTTCCTGCCAAGTCATTCAGTAATTACTACAGGTGGTGAGAATCCAATTTCTGCGGTTTCTGCTGCTCCTTGGGGATCTGCTTTGATTTTGCTAATCTCTTATGGTTATATAAAAATGCTTGGAGCAGAAGGTGTTACCGATGCGACCAAGATAGCCATATTAAATGCCAATTATATCAAAGAGCGAATCGGGGGCAAGTTTCAGGTCTTGTACACTGGAAAAAATAATCGTGTGGCTCACGAAATGATTGTTGATTGTCGTATTTACAAAGAATCAGGAATAGAAGTAGAAGATATCGCCAAACGATTAATTGACTATGGTTTCCATGCACCAACAGTATCATTTCCGGTAGTGGGTACGCTCATGATTGAACCTACTGAAAGCGAATCCAAAATTGAGTTGGACCGTTTTTGCGATGCCATGTTACAAATTCACGAAGAGATAGAAGAAGTAGCAAGTGGAAAAATGGATCCTATAGATAATGTGCTTAAGAACGCTCCACACACAGCGGAACGAATTATTAGCAACGATTGGAATCATGCTTATGACAGAGAAAAAGCAGCTTATCCTTTAAGCTATATCCGCGCTCAAAAATTTTGGCCTTCCGTAGGCAGAGTTGATAACGCATTTGGTGATAGGAATTTAATTTGCTCATGTCCGTCTGTTGAATCTTATGCTGAAAATTTTGTAGCATAGATTAATTTTCACCCCATAAAAAATGGGGTGAAAATTTACAATCAAGCTCATTAAACCTTCAATGAGTTGATGGATATGCTGTTAGGAATGTAATTGTCATCAAATTATTTGCATTATTTTTTATTAGACATTAATCTATTATATAAATTCGGGTTTTAATTATAGATGCTCAATAAATATAAAGGGCTAATAAAAAAGGGTTAATCAAATTTTAAACAGATGAAAAAGCGTTCCTTTTTAGGGTTGGATTTGATAGCTAAGTCTACTTTGAATGCATAGAATTCGGCTGAAATCGAAAGACTTGAAGTTCCTTCAAAAACAAACGAAATTGTTAATGCAACACTTAGTAATCGTTTGATTGACATATCGGCCGCTTTCTTTTATGAAGATTTTGCAATGGGACTTGATGGGAATAACGGATTTGTTGCTTGGACAGCAGAAGGTGCAGATGTTACTGAATTCACGACAGGTCTATACGACTACTACTCTTTAACTGTAAATGGTCAAAAACTGACTCTTAAAATGGTTGTTACTGAGTAACATTAATTAACTATAATGTTAACCCCCCATTAACACAAGTAGTTAATGGGGGGTTTGTTGCTGTTAGCCTAGACTTGTGTTTATTGAGCAATATAAAAATGAATAAAGGCGATACGAGACCGAAAATTAGCATACATTCGTGATCTTAGATAGATATTCTAAGTATTAATAGATGTTAATTTAATATAAACCAAAATATAAACAGATGAAAAAACTTTCCTTTATTGGTATGGCTTTGATAGCTGGTTCTACTTTGAGTGCACAAACAGCTGCACAATTTGAGGCCCAAGCTCTACCTTCAAAAACAAATGAAATTGTCAATGCTACTCGCAGCAATCGTTCGATTGATAGATCAGCAGCTTTCTTTTATGAAGATTTCGCGAATGGACTAGACGGAAATAACGGATTTGGAGCTTGGACTGCAGAAGGTCAAGATGCAGACTTATGGATGTACGATACTGATGGACCTAATGGAGCTTTCTCGAATCCAGTTAATCAAATCATTCAGTCTCCTACAGTAGATAATGGTTTTATGATTTTTGATGCTGATTTTTCACATGGAGATGGTTCTCAGGGTTATACAGCAAGAGTAGGAGCATTAGTATCACCTTTGTTAAACTTCGCTGGTCAAACTTCAGCAGTAGTCACCTTGTCTCAGGCATACCGTTATTGTTGTTCACAGACTCACCAAATCAACCTTGAAGTATCAATAGATGGTGGTGTTACATATCTTGCTGAAAATACTATTCAAATAAATTCAGGTGGTGAAGTTAATAGCAATTATAATGGAGATTATTCTTTTAACATTACTCAAATAGTTTCTAATCAGCCTCTAGTAAAACTTAGATTTTCATGGGGTGCAGGAAGTACTCATTACTTCTGGCAATTAGATGACATTTCTATTGATCCAGCTCCAGCTATTGATATGTCTATGGTCTCGTTTGAAATGATTCATGACGATACTGTTAGTTTAGGTCTTCAACAAAACTATTCGTTAGGTCAAGAGCCTTCTGATGTAGCAATATCTCGTTTGTTTATGGCAATTGTAAAAAACAATACAGATAATCCATCGAGAGCATATCTGATGCTTGATTTATCTATAAACGGAGATATTATTTCAATTGGAGATTCATTGAATAATGTTATTGTTCCAGCAAATGGTGGAATAGATACAATCTTCATCAACTACACACCTAGTGTGTGGATTGAAGGTGATTATGCAGTTACAGCTACAGTTAACACTTTAGGTGCTAATTTGTCTTCGGATGCAAGCCCTGAGAACAATATACGTCCTTCTCAGTTTAGTATCACCGATGAAATTGTTTCTCCAATTCCTCACAACTATATCGCTACAACGGTACATGACAATTTATTTGACATTGACGAAGACAATTTTGAAACACCAGAGAAAGTTGAGTATTACAACAGATGGATCCAGTTTGAACCAATTACTTTTAGCGCTATGTCAACTGCTTTTAGCGATATTACTGACCTTGGAGCTCAATTCGCATTTGGTATTTATGGAACAATTGAAAACATACTAGATAAAGGTACTATATTCTTTTCTGGGCGTAACTATAAGACTGTAGGTGGTGTAAATCAAGACCTAGGAGTTGAAGCTGATATGATAGGTACAGAGCGTGTTATTCTTCCGTTTATGTCACCTGGTTTTGATGATGATACTTTTGAGGAGTTTTTATATGTAGATTCTGTTACTCTTCCTGGTGATCCATTGGGAGTAATATACGCTGCAAGTATAAGCCTACCGGGCGATGCAGTTGCGGGTATTATTGGTGCAAGAAATGGAAACGGTCAAGGAAACAGACAAATGTCACTTCAATATGGCCCTTTTGATGACGGGGAAATGGCTACCTATTTGTCTTCAGGAATGAATATGATTGAACTTTACCGTGCGATAGATTCAACAACGGCTATTTCTGAAATTCAAAATCGTCCTGATTTCTACTTAGCACAAAACAGACCAAACCCTTTCCAAGGTGGTACAACTATTACTTACCAGTTAAACAAAAGAGCAAGCACTGTTTCTTTCAACGTGTTTGATGTAACTGGAAAACAAGTAATGAACATCGAAGAAGGATCTAGAGGTGCAGGTCAGTACAACATCGAATTAGATGCTACTGAATTCACTACTGGTTTATATTACTACTCATTAACTGTAAACGGTCAGAAATTGACTCGTAAAATGGTTATTACTGAGTAATAGACGTTAACTAACTTTTTTTTAAACCCCATTAACTCATTGAGTTAGTGGGGTTTTTGTTTGTCAATACATTTTTATTAATGTCAGTAGAAAGTTGGATGTGTGATTATTCTGTTATTGTTATCTGTTGAAACTATTGAACGAAAACATTTTTAGTTAATTTAGGATGTAAGAAAATAAATCTGATATACCTGGGCTTACTTTTCAAAATATTTTTAGTCGTAATTAAAATTTAATGTGATGAAAAAACTTACCATTTTAGTATTGATGTTAACAGCAACATTTGCCTTAAACGCGCAAAATGATGTGCAACTTGAAGATGAAAACGTGCTTTCCAAATCAAACGAAATTGTTAAAACAAGTCGTAATCATCGAACTATTGATAGATCAACTGCTTTTTTTTATGAAGATTTTGCGAATGGCTTAAATGGCAATAATGGTGTTGGTGCTTGGACAACAACAGGAGTAGATTCCGCTTTATGGTTATATGATTTAGATGGACCCAATGGGAATTTTTCAGACACATCACAAATCATTGATTCTGAAACTCAGTCAAATGGTTTTATGATTTTTGATGCTGATTTTTCTAATCCAATTGTAGATCAAGGAAATGTGATAGAGAGGACAGGATCATTAGCTTCGCCAGTACTAGACTTCTCTAATAGATCATCAGTTTTTGTAAGCTTTAGTCAAGCCTATCGGTTATGTTGTTCCAGCTCTCATCAATTAAGTGTAGAAGTTTCTATTGACGGAGGAGTAAGTTTTCCACACGAATTTATCGTTAATAAATTTGGAGATGTAAATGCTGCCTATAGCAATTTATTCCGTGTTAATATTTCAGAAGTCGCCGGAGGTCAATCGTCAGTAGTGTTTAGATTTACGTGGGGTGCGGGAACTGCTTCACACTATTACTGGCAAATAGATGATGTAAGTATCGATTCTGCTCCCATATCCGATTTGGAGATGCTGACTATAGAAAGAGCTTCATGGGGTAACCTAGGGTATGGTGATTTTAATTGGGCACTTGGTCAAGTGCCTTATGACTTGGCTAAATATCAAGCATATATGGCTGTAGTCAAGAACTATGGTGACTATTCAGTTGATGCCTATTTGATGCTTGAACTTGCTGTAAATGGTGACACCATCATAATTGGAGACTCATTAAATACAATGATGATTCCACCCTATGGTGGAATAGATACACTTGTAGTTGTATTCAACCTTGAAGAATGGATGACAGGAGATTATGCGGTGAAAGCGACTGTTCATGAACGAGAGAACAACATACTAATGGATGCAACCATAGAAGATAACACATTGCCAGCACAATTTAGTATTACAGAAGATTGTTTGGCAGCTATACCACGAAATTATATTGCTTTTGTCGACCATGACAATTTGTTTGGAAGTGATGAATTAAAAGAGCCGGAGCCAGTAGATTATTACATTCGCTGGATTCAATTTGAGCCAATAACCTTTAGAGCAATGGCTACTGCTTTTACTGATAACACAGAGGTAGGAGCGAAAATAAAATATGGTATTTATGGGACAAACTCAGATCAATTTATTGATTTGTCAAAGCCATTATTTGTAGGAACAAATTCTAAAAAAGTTGGCAACAACATTGTTGATGTAGGAGTAGAGGCAGAGATGTTAGGAAAAAGGCGTGTGATGCTATCTTTTATGTCTGTTAATTCGGATGATGAATTTAATGAGTATTTATATCAAGATTCTGTAATTCTACCAGGAAACTCATTAGGTGTGGTATATGCCGCCAGCATTAGTTTGCCTGGCGATCAAGTGGCAGGTATCATAGGTGCCAGAAGAGGGAATGGGCAAGGCAATGATCAACTACCTGCAGCGTATGGGCTGTATGGTACTGGAGATGAAATGACTACTCGTTATACACAAGGAATTAATATGATAGAATTGTACAGAAGAATAGATTCAGCAACAGTAATTTCTGAAATTCCAAATCGTCCAGATTTCTATTTAGCGCAAAACAGACCAAACCCTTTCCAAAGTGGTACAACTATTACTTACCAGTTAAACAAAAAAGCAAGCATTGTTTCTTTCAATGTGTATGATGTCGCAGGAAAACAAGTAATGAACATCGACGAAGGATCTAGAGGTGCAGGTCAGTACAACATCGAATTAGATGCTACTGAATTCACAACCGGTTTATACTACTACTCTTTAACTGTAAATGGTCAGAAATTGACGCGTAAAATGGTTGTGACGGAGTAATAGACGTTAATTTTTTTTAAAAAACCCCCATTAACTCAAAGAGTTAATGGGGGTTTAAGTTTTAAGCCAAATGATAATTATTTTTTCAAACGTCTCATCAAATCAGATGCGTATACAAAATCAACCAACTCTTTATTTTCTGCTATAAGAATATCTTCTTTGTTGCCTTCCCACCATTTTTGACCTTCGTGTATAAAACAGATGTTTTCTCCAATTTCCAGCACTGAATTCATGTCGTGTGTGATGATAACTGTTGTAATGTCGTATTCTTCTGTGATATCCTTTATCAAATTATCAATAACGATAGATGTTTTAGGGTCAAGACCAGAGTTGGGCTCATCGCAAAACAAATAGTTTGGATTTAAGGCGATAGCCCGAGCGATACCTACTCTTTTTTGCATTCCTCCACTCAACTCAGAAGGATACATGTGGTTTTTGTCATCCAAATTGACTCTAGTAAGACAGAAGTTTGCACGGTCTAATTTTTCTTCTATGCTCATGTCAGAAAACATATCCAACGGAAACATGACATTTTCTTCCACAGTCAGTGAATCAAATAACGCACTCCCTTGAAACAACATGCCTATTTCTTTTCGCAGGTTTCGTTTTTCTTTTTTTTCTGCTTGTGTTAGGTTGAAACCTTCATACCATATTTCCCCTTCATCTGCTTCATACAGTCCAACCATACATTTGTTAAGTACTGACTTTCCAGACCCACTTTGGCCTATGATTAAATTGGTTTTTCCTTTCAGAAAATCAAAACTCACATCTGTTAATACTTGAGTGCCATTAAATGATTTAGAAATATTTTTTACTCGAATCATATCAATAATAATTGGGTCACTACGTAATTAATAATCAAAATAAGCATACTGCTGTAAACAACTGCTTTTGTACTACTCCGCCCTACTTCTAGTGCACCACCTTTTGTGTAGTAACCATGATATGCCGAGACTGTAGTGATGACAAAAGCAAATAGAATTGTTTTTATCATGGCATACACAATCGTGAAACTGTTAAAGTCATATTGTATACCATACAAAAAATCGGGGCTGCTTACAACACCAGAGCTGAGGCCCACGAGCCATCCACCGCCTATACCCAAAAACATGCTAATAATAATTAAGAAGGGATTTATCGTAATTGCTGCAAGCATTTTTGGCAAAATCAAGTAGGAAGCTGAGTTGACACCCATTATTTCTAAAGCATCAATTTGTTCTGTCACGCGCATTGTCCCTATCTCTGAGGCTATATTAGAGCCTATCTTTCCAGCCAAAATCAAGGAAATAATCGTTGGACTAAATTCTAAAATAATTGACTGTCTTGCCGCAAAACCTACTGTGTATGCTGGAATGAGCACAGAGCTTATGTTTGAAGCAGTTTGCAGGGTAATTACAGCGCCCATAAAAACAGACAGTAAGGCAACAATTCCCAAAGATCCTACTCCAAGATTGTCCAATTCGCGAATATACTGAATGCGATACATTCTACCTTTTTCTGGAACTGAAAACATCGTTTTCATTAACAAAAAATATTTTCCTACGTGGGTTATGATGTTCATAATAATTTGTTCTAATGCTAATTTAATGGTTATTATCTTTGTAGCTAAGAAAACGTCTTATGAAAAGAAATATATCTCTATGTAGTGTTTTTATCGCAGTACTTTTTATGTGCTCTTGTGCTACTTCAAGAAAGAAAAAAAAATGTAATACTTGCCCAACTTGGAACAGTATTGAGCAACTTACACCAGAAAGCAATAAAAATGTAATGGTGAAAAATGACGATTAATAATTGGACTGATATCACACCAACATCAATGCATGCTGATGTTGAATCTTTGATAGTTGATTTAAACGTACTTATTAAGTTTGTTGCTCCCAGAAAAACAAAATTCGGTGATTTTAGGGCGTATTCAAGCGATAAATTAATCATCACTGTCAATAATAATTTAAATACGTATCATGCCAGTCTCACCTTTTTTCATGAGCTAGCACATGCTATTTGTCACATAAAATACGGCAGGAAAATTAACCCGCATGGATCGGAATGGAAGCGAACGTATGCTGCTTATGTGTTAAGATTGTTAGATGAAGGTTTTTTTCCAATGGCATATCAAAAAGCAATTACTGCCCATGCTATGAATGTGAAGTCGTCTACATGTTACGACAAGCAACTGATGCAACTTTGGACTCCAAATGTAAATTCAGATGAGCATGTTTCCATTACCTCATTAACTTTAGGCGAGCAATTTACCTACAACAAACATGTTTATGTATTAGGACAAAAAAGAAGAACACGATATTTGTGTTATCGACTACCTTTAAGAAAACCTTTTACCTTTAGTGAATCAGCCATGGTAGAAATGGCTAAATAAAATTGAGAAGTTTACTAAGGTTGTTTTATCTTTACCCAACATTAATTTCATACACATGAATACCGTTCTTACTCAAAGCAAAGTATCCCAAATGGCTGAACAATTAGTTGGTTCAGAAATTATAAAACTCGCTGGTGAAATCAAAGAGAAAATAGCTAATGGTGAAAAGATTCATAACCTAACTATTGGTGATTTTGACCCTAACATTTTCTCTATTCCAGAAGGATTAAAAGAAGAAATTATTTGTGCATATGAATCAAATGAAACAAATTATCCCGCCGCCAATGGTATTGATGAATTGCGAGAGGCTGTTTCTAATTTCATCAACAAACATCAAGGTTTACACTATTCAAAAAACAATTTTTTAATTGCTGGAGGAGCCCGGCCTTTAATTTACGCTGCTTATCAAACACTGGTTGATCCAGGTGATACGATACTTTTCCCAGTTCCTTCGTGGAATAATAATCACTACGCACATTTGTCTCATGCCAAGCAAGTGTTTATAGAAACATTGCCTGAGAATAATTTTATGCCTACGGCTGCTGAACTAAAGCCTTACATACAAGATGCAACTCTTTTGGCATTGTGTTCTCCGTTAAACCCAACAGGAACTGCTTTTTCGGAAGAACAATTAAGAGAAATTTGTGAGCTAGTTATTGCGGAAAATAAAAGACGTGGAGAGTCTCAAAAGCCATTGTACATTTTGTACGATCAAATATATTGGGTGCTTACATATAACGACGTGAAGCATGTTGATCCAGTAAGTTTATACCCAGCATTAAAACCTCATACCATATACATTGATGGACTATCAAAAGCTTTTGCGGCGACAGGTGTGCGTGTAGGTTGGAGTTTTGGACCTACAGAAATCATCAACAAAATGAAAGCCATACTCGGACATGTTGGAGCTTGGGCACCAAAAGCTGAACAAGTTGCTACAGCCAATTATCTGACAAGAGAAAATGATGTAATCAATTTTTTGACTCAATTTAAAAACAGAATTAGCGAACGTTTATTCGGCTTTTTTGAAGGATTTGAGGAATTAAAGAAAGAAGGTTTTCCAGTTAATGTCATCAACCCTCAAGCTGCTATTTATTTGACAGTTCAATTTAATTTGATAGACAAAAAATTAAGCAACGGCGAGACGATTAAAACAACAGCCGATATCACCAGATTTTTACTCGAAGAAGCAAAAATAGCATTAGTACCCTTTAATGCCTTTGGTTCATCGGTTGATAGTACTTGGTATCGTTTGTCTGTTGGAACTACTACAAAATCTGATATTAAAGAAATATTAAGTCAATTAAAAGCTGCCTTACAGCAACTTTCTTAACTAAAAAATTTTTATGATTAATCCAAATCATTATTGTGTCATCATGGCTGGCGGAATAGGTAGCCGTTTTTGGCCAATGAGTAAGAGTGATTTTCCAAAACAGTTTCACGATGTATTGGGGACTGGTAAGACCTTGATTCAACAAACCTTTGATCGTTTTGAGAAAATATGCCTTGCAGAAAATATTTTTGTGGTAACACACGAAGATTACAAGCAATTGGTTAAAGAACAAATACCTGCGATTACGGACGCTCAAATTTTATGTGAGCCAAGTAGAAGGAATACTGCTCCATGTGTAGCTTATGCGGCATATAAGATACATGAGATTAATCCAGCTGCTCAAATGATTGTTGCACCTTCTGACCATTTGATTTTGAAAGAAGAAGCATTTGTTGCAACAGTTGTTGAAGGATTGTCGAAAGCACATGACAACTGTTTGGTAACCTTAGGGATAAAACCAAGCAGACCTGATACAGGGTATGGCTACATACAGTTTGTTGATGAAGAAAACGACGGACGTGTAAGAAGAGTAAAGACATTTACAGAAAAACCAGATAAAGAGCTAGCAAAGCAATTTATTGAAAGTGGTGACTTTTACTGGAATTCTGGTATTTTTATCTGGAACACAAAAACTATCATTGCTCAATTCGAAGCGCATTTGCCAGATATGGCACGCCTGTTTGAAGAGGGGAGAGGGATTTATAATACCAAAAGGGAAGTTAATTTTATAAAAAGCACCTACGAAACCTGCACCAATGTATCCATAGATTTTGGAATCATGGAAAAGGCAACTAGCGTTTTTGTTGTTTTATCAGATTTTGGTTGGAGCGATTTGGGTACGTGGGGGAGTTTGTACACGCATTTAAATCATGATAAAAACAACAACGGAGTTACAGGAAAAAAGGTAAGATTGTACGAAAGTGAAGGCAACATAGTACATGTGCCTAAAAACAAATTGGTGGTACTGCAAGGTCTAAAAGACTATATAGTTGTGGATGCAAATGATGTATTACTAGTTTGCAAAAAGGATGATGAACAAAAAATAAAACAATTTGTGATAGATATTAAACACGAATTTGGCGACAATGTCGCTTAACTAAAGGATAACACATGAATAATTTACCATTTGGATTGTCTTTATTTCAAATGGTGCTGTTCTTCACTGTTTTAGTGGTGATTTATTTTAGCTCCATTATTTTTATACTGAGTAGTCACAAAACGACCATGAAAGAAAAAATAGGATGGCTTTCGGTCATTCTTTTTATTCCTATTTTGGGTTTGGTTATTTATTGGATAAAAGAACTTGTTGTTGGATTTTCTAGTAAATAGGAAATATTGAACTTCATTTGATGAAATCATAACAAGCTTAACAAAGAAACATGGATAATGTTAAGCACAAGGTGTATTTTATTATTTTAGCTCACGTTAAATATTATGGCTAGATACAAACGTAAAAAAAGCGCATCAAAAACAGGAGGGGTAAGTACTACTGTTGGTATAACCCTAGTGTTGTTCATGTTAGGGACACTTAGCCTTGTGCTTATGAATGCCAAAAAGCTTTCAGATTACGTAAAAGAAAACATCCAATTTCAAGTGTTTTTAAAAGAAGATGTCAAAGAAGCGGACTTAACACGTGTTCAAAAATCATTTGATTCAAAACTTTACGTAAAATCTACCACGTTTGTCAACAAAGAAGAAGCGGCTAGTAATCTACAAAAAGAACTAGGTGAAGATTTTGTTTCATTTCTTGGATACAACCCTCTGTTAAACAGCATAGACATAAACCTAAAGGCTGACTATGCGAACCCTGACAGTATAACGTGGATAGAAAGCGAGTTAATGGCCAACAATAAAGTTAAAGAAGTTGTTTATAGTCCTGATCTTATTCAAAAAATCAACGAAAATATAGAGCGTATTTCATTGGTTATTTTGGCTTTTAGTGCCTTGCTGCTATTAATAGCCATTGCACTGATCAATAATACCATCCGACTCGCTATTTACTCCAAAAGATTTTTAATAAAAACCATGCAACTAGTTGGAGCTAAAAACTCTTTCATTCGCAAGCCATTTGTAGGTCAGGCGTTTAGGCAAGGTGTATATGCTGGAATTTTTGCAACAGCGTTAATCATGGGAGTTATTTACCTAGTCCAAAACGAGATCCCCGAATTTTTTGAGCTACAAGACGCCGAAACATTTATCAAAATATTTTTATTAGTAATTGCGCTGGGAATAAGCATTTCTTGGTTTTCTACAGCACTAGCTGTGCGCCGATATGTTAGATTAGACAGCGATAAATTGTATTAATTATGAAGAACAATCAACACATTAAAGAATTTGTTTTCAGCAAAGAAAACTACAAACTATTATTCATAGGACTTGGAACTATATTAGTTGGTTATGCTTTGATGTCGGGGGGTGGAACAGATGACCCTACTCAATTTAATGGAGAAGAGCTTTTTAGTTTTCGTAGAATTACCTTAGCACCCATTGTTACCCTAGCTGGGTATGCTATTGTGATGTATGCCATCATGAAAAAATCAAAATAATATTCACCTTTATTTTTAGCCTTAAGTAGCAGAGCTTTGTCTTTTTTACTTGAGGCATTTTGTTGTATGAGCATTTTAGAAGCAATTATCATTGGCTTGGTACAAGGCCTTACCGAATTTTTACCTGTTAGTAGTAGTGGGCATATTGAAATAGCCAAAGCATTACTTGGGGTAACCATCAAAGAAAATTTACTTTTCACGATCATCGTTCATGCTGCGACAGCATTGAGTACCGTTGTTATTTTTTGGAAAGAAATAAAATGGTTGATTAGTGATTTATTTGCATTCAAATGGAATGAGGCAACCAAATATGTTGCATTTATTGCTGTTTCTATGATACCTGCCGGAGTTATCGGTGTTCTTTTCGAAAAAGACATAGAGCGAATTTTTATGGGTAATATTTTATTAGTAGGGCTCATGTTACTTGTTACAGGGGGCTTACTGTTTTTAACAACACGTTTGAAAAACAAGGGTGACACGAAACTTAACTTTAAAAATGTAATGCTCATAGGTATTGCACAAGGAATAGCTGTTTTGCCTGGTATTTCAAGAAGTGGTTCCACGATTGCTACAGCCTTATTGAGCGGAGTTAGTAAAGAACAATCTGCTCGCTTTTCTTTTTTAATGGTACTTCCTGTTATTGGCGGTGTTACCTTATTGAAAATTAAAGAATTGGTTGGGGGTGATGTAGTAATGACTAACATAGATACAACCAGCTTAGTCGTTGGATTTATCGCTGCATTTGTATCGGGTTTAGTTGCTTGTAAATGGATGATAAAATTGGTGAAGAGTAGCAAGCTTAATTATTTCGCTATCTATTGTTTTGTTGTAGGTACAATTGCCATCATAGCCTCTTTCGTATGAGTTCAGTGACTGACATGGATTTCAAAGAAGGAGCAATATTGCTTATCAATAAGCCACTACGATGGACTTCTTTTGATGTGGTAAAAAAGGTTAGGTATGCCTTGCGTCACATCTATGGTCAAAAAAAGTTTAAAGTAGGTCATGCAGGAACTTTAGATCCTCTTGCTACAGGTCTGTTGGTGCTTTGCACAGGAAAAAAGACCAAAGAAATAGATGGTTTTATTCAAGACGAAAAAGAATATGTGGCTACCATAAAATTTGGCGCAACGACGCCTTCGTTTGATTTGGAAACCAAAATCGATGAAACTTTTCCGACAGAGCATATCACAGAAGCTGAGTTAATAACCGCAATAGCGACTTTTGAAGGGGAGCAAGAACAAGTGCCACCAATTTTTTCAGCAAAAAAGATAGACGGAAGGCGCGCCTATAAGAGCGCACGTAAAGGCAAAGAAGTTGTCATGAGAATGAACTTCATTACCATCCATAAAATTTCTTTATTGTCATATGAAAATCTAATAGCAAAAGTACATGTGGTTTGCTCTAAAGGAACGTACATCAGATCATTGGCCAACGATTTAGGCAAAAAAATGAACAGTGGTGCTCACCTAATAGACCTTGAAAGAACTAGAAGTGGAAATTTTTTATTGGAAAACGCTTACGACCTTTTCGAATTGGTGGATGAAATAAACGCGCTCCCTCGCATCTTAGAAAAAGTGGATTAATACAATAAGGCATTTCCAGATGGGAGTCAAGGGATTAAGAAATGTTGAATGATTAATGATGAATTTTAAATAGTTGGAAGGCTCAAGAAATGTTGAATGTTGAATGTTGAATGTTGAATTTTGAATGATGAATGATGAATGTTGAATGGGTTTGTCAAGTTTTGAAAGTCAGAAAGTCGAAAGTCCGCAAGGTTTAAGGTGTCAGGTCACAGAGCTTGTCCCGATTTCGGGGTTTAAGGTCAGAAGCACCTGTTCCGAGTATTCCATTTGCTTCAATGATTGTAAAAAAAAACCGTTCCCTGAGCGTATTTCATTTTTGAAATATTGGTCGAAGGGGAAGGTTTTTAGCTTAGGTGGTTTGAAGGTTTAGAAAGTTGAACCCTTCGACAAGCTCCGTCAGGAGTTGGAAGGATCGGTATTGTTGAATTTTGAATGATTAATTGTGAAAGTTAAATAACTAGGAAATCATTTTTCTTCGAGATTCTATAGAAGGTTGTCACTTAGAGTAGCGGAGCGTATCGAGAAGAAGTGCAAAGGCTCAATAAATGTTGAATTTTGAATGATTAATGGATTTATCAAGTTGGGAAGTCTGAAAGTTTTTAGTAATGTTCAATTATTAATGTTGAATGATGAATTAGTTTGATAGTTGCATAGTTGCAAAGGTTTGTAAAGTCAGTAGGTCAAAGGTCTTAAAGTCAAAGGTTAGAAAGTTCATCATTCCATTTGTAACGCAGTGGAAAAAAGTAATTCAAGTTGTCTTTATTAGGCTTTAGTCTTAAAGTTATAGGTTCTAAGTCCTAGTTACTAACTACTTATTACTGAGGACTAACCACTCAACACAAAAGACTAACAACTAAATGGCAGCCCTATATTTTATAACTGTTAAACGTATCAGAATAAACTTCTAATACATAATTCGAGATTCACATATATTTACGTAAATTCGCAGGCCCAAATAGCGGGTGAAAACTTCAAAATTGTAAGGCACATGAAATTATCAGAATTTAAGTTTGAAATACCTAAAGAACTTATTGCTACACATCCTTCCGACAATCGAGATGATGCTCGGTTAATGGTTTTAGATAGAAAAGCCGGAACGATAGAGCATAAGCAATTCAAAGATGTTTTAAATTATTTCGACGATAAAGATGTAATGATACTTAATAACACCAAGGTGTTTCCAGCCCGTATGTACGGTAACAAGGAAAAAACAGGTGCTAAAATTGAAGTGTTTTTATTGCGTGAACTAAATCGTGAAAGCCTTTTATGGGACGTATTGGTTGACCCAGCGCGTAAAATCAGAATCGGAAACAAATTATACTTTGGTGAGGATGACTCATTAGTAGCTGAGGTAATAGATAACACTACATCTAGAGGTAGAACTTTACGTTTTTTATATGATGGTCCTTACGAGGATTTCAAAAAAACAATCATGAGTCTTGGTGAAACACCAATTCCTAAGTACATCAACAGAGAAGTTGAGCCAGAAGATGAAGGTCGTTACCAAACTATTTATGCAAAAAATGAAGGAGCTGTAGCAGCACCAACAGCAGGTTTGCATTTTAGTCGTCAGTTAATGAAAAGATTAGAATTAAAAGGTGTTGATTTTGCTGAACTTACGCTACACATCGGATTAGGTACATTTCGTCCAGTAGAAGTAGAAGATTTGAGTAAACACAAAATGGATTCTGAGCAGGCACATATAGATGAAACGGCAGTTAAGATTATCAATAAAGGTATAGACAACAAACGAAACATTTGTGCGGTTGGTACCACGGTTATGAGAGCTGTTGAATCATCAGTTTCAACAGATGGTCATGTTAAGCCTTTCAGTGGATGGACCAACAAATTCATCTACCCACCTTACGATTTTTCAATTGCTAATCGTATGATTACTAATTTCCACACACCTGAATCTACTTTATTAATGATGATTTCTGCGTTTGCAGGACATGATTTAATGATGGAAGCTTATCAAACTGCTATTAAAGAGAAATACAAATTCTACTCTTATGGCGATGCGATGTTAATTCTTTAATGTGCAGCAACATGCTATCATAGTAGCAGGAGGAAGTGGATTGCGTATGAAATCTACCACACCCAAACAATTTTTAAACCTTAATGGTATGCCTATTTTGATGCATACTATTAAGGTTTTTTTTGGTTTTAATCCCAATATTAATATTGTGTTGGTTTTGCCAGAAGCACATGTCAGTGTTTGGAAGCAACTAATTATAACGCATAATTTTGCATTAAAGCACCATATAGTAGTTGGTGGTAAAGAACGGTTTCATTCTGTCTTAAATGGGCTTAATACAGTATCTGATGGCATTGTAGGTATTCATGATGGAGTTAGGCCTTTAGTGAGTGCAGAGACCTTAAAAAACTGTTATTCTACAGCAATGGCTCATGGTGTTGCGATACCCGTAACTGAAGTCGTAGAGTCATTACGTGAGAAAACGAGTGAAGGAACCACATCTGTCGATCGTGCGAAATTTTTAAACGTGCAAACACCACAATGTTTTGATGTAAAACTACTCAAAGCATGTTATGGCGTTGGGTTTCAATCATTTTTCACTGACGATGCATCGGTGTGGGAGCATGCAGGAAATAAAGTACATGTTGTTGCTGGAAATGTGGAGAACATAAAAATTACCAACCCATCAGATTTGATTTTTGCAGAAGCAATACTTAGAAGTCAAAATAAGCGATAAGCTATTTACCAAAATAATAGAATACTATTCTTCACACCTCTTTTAAGGTGTTTTTTCCGGGCACTTGAATAGCAAGTTAGCTAATTGGGTTTGATACAAAAAAAAAGACCTAAGCAATGCTTAGGTCTTTAAAGAGATAGAACAAATAAGTTTATTGCTCAATATTGCATTTTACAGCGTATCTATTGCTAATTACTTCTTCGTCGTTTGAGTCAATAAGCACGATTCTTATTTGATCGCATACAAAGGCTAAGCCTGGAGAACTAAGTTCAAAAATATATTTTCCTTTACCAGAAAGTTTGTGATAAGTAAACTTGCCATTAGGATCAATCAGTTCTTTAAACAATTCTTTTCCTTTCTTGTTCATGTAAGAAACATAAGATTCTCTAGGGGCATAAGATTCATTGTTGACAACAATTTGAAAGTGATATGTCAACTCGCCTTGTACTTCGTCTTCAGCCCATAATTCTGCTTCGGTCGCAGCCTCAGCTTCATCAAACAAGGAAGTAGGTATGTCGGCAGGCAAGGTGTCTGAAGATAAAATGATGTAATCATCCATAATTCTAGTACCTAGTTTTTTACGAGCTACTGCTTCTTGCAAACCACATGGCGCAAATATTTCTTCTTTGCGCATGGTTCTTCCACGTACAATATAACTCACTTCATATTTGGTACAAGGGTCTAGCAATTTCTCGAACCCGTAGTCATCAGAATTAGGCTGGTATATTATTTTTTTACCAGTCAACAAGTTAGATAATTCAAGCACAGATACACTAGAAAAGTCGTAAGACGAGCTTGTGAATTCCTCTACAGGCATTGCCTCTTCTTGGAAGTTTACACCTAATAAATCTACAATGTATAAATCTAAACCACCTTGGCCAGCAGTTTGGTTAGAAGAGAAATAGCCAATTTGATCGTCGTTGCTTAACACAAAGTGCAATTCGTCTAACACAGAATTTAAAGGATACCCCATATTTACGGGAGTACTCCATCCATTTTGTGTTTTGTCAGAATAAAAAATGTCAAAGCCACCCATAGAACTATGGCCTTTTGAACTAAAATAAATTCTGTTGCCATCGTTGGTAATAAAAGGTGTTTCTTCAGACTCAGGTGAGTTAATGCTTTCAGGTAAGCGTTTAGGTTTACCCCAGGTATCATACTCATCTTTCTGAATCATGTAGATGTCTTTTTGTTGCTGATAAGTAGCTGCATAGACAATGACTGTTGCATCAGGGTTGATATAAGCATCAACTCTCCAATTGATTGTTTTAAGTACAGGATCTAATAATTCAGGAATCATTCTAATGCCATCAACATTTTCGCTCACAAAAATCTTACGTAACATTGATTCCCCCTTGTTTAAAAACAAACGATCACCTTCGGTTGAAATACCGATAACACTTTCGTTTTCATTGGTGTTAAGTTCTAGGAGTTTAGCGTTTGAAAATTCACCAACAGACATGGCGTTTACACTGTACATGTCTTCATAGTGATAACCAGTACTTTTATTGATAATGTTAGAATTTGAAAAATCGGCACGTTCACGGACTGAAGTAAAATACATCATTTGTCCATCGGTAGTCAATCTCGGAGCATATTCGTCTTCTGCAGAATTCAATCCAGCCAAAGGTTTGATGGTATAGTTCTTAGGGTTTTTTATCAAATAACGTGTAGCAGTGCAGCGAGCTATTTCTCGTTCAACTTCTTTGTGAAGCGGGTCTTTAGGACTACTGATTTCTTTATAATATCGAAACATTCTATTTGCCTCTTCCAAACGATAATCTAATTGATAAGCTTTCGCTAGATAGAAATAAGCATCCAGTGGAGCACGATCCTCATTGAATTTAAAAGATTTTGCTTTTTTATGGGTGTTTTTAATTGCTTTTTGAAAATGCAATACGGCCTTAGTTCTATCTTCTAACCTAGAATTTAGATAACTACGACCAATATGATAATTAAGGCTGGCATTACCTGTGTGGTATGGTTTAGCCGCAACTAAATAAGAGTTGAGAGCCTCATCATATTCTTGTTTTTTGAATGCATTTTCCCCTTTAAGAAATTCTGTTCTGTTAATTTTAGGGATTTTATCAGGTATTGGAGCTCTACGTTTTTCATCGTCGTATTTCCTACGTTCTTCTAAGCTTAAATCTCCAGTAAAAAAGTTACTTGTATCAGGGTTACCAAAATTTTCTTCGGTGGTTTTTTTGTCCAAATCGTCAAAATCAATTTCTCCTTTTGGGGCGTCCCTTTTTTCGCCTTCATCAAATTTAATTGAGAAAGAAGAGTCTGTAGCAGGAGCTAAAGTACTTGGGTAATCGTTATTGATTAGATCATCAATATCAAATTCTTTATCTTTACCTCTCTTTTTACTTTTCTTTTTTGATTTTTTGTCCTTCGACTTTTTCTCTCTTTTCTTTTTACTGCCCTTTTCAACTTCTACTTTATCAGAAGGAGATTCTTGAGCCGTAACACTACCAATATGTAGTGAAAACAAAAGTGCAATTAAACAGATTATACGCATAGCAGTTCTTATGTATTAGCAAAAACGCAAAAATTAAATTTCGCGGTTAATATCAAATTCTTCTAAATATTTAGCAACTCGTTTAACAAACATTCCACCTAAAGCACCATCAACAACTCTGTGGTCATATGAGTGAGATAAAAACATCATGTGTCTAATACCTATGGTGTCTCCTTGTGGTGTTTCTATAACAGCTGGTTTTTTTCTAATATCTCCAACGGCCAAAATAGCTACTTGAGGTTGGTTAATAATAGGTGTCCCCATTACGTTTCCAAACGAACCAACATTGGTTAGTGTGTATGTCCCCCCTTGAATGTCATCAGGCTTTAACTGATTGTTTCTTGCTCTATTAGCAAGGCTATTCACTGCTTTTGCTAATCCAACAAGGTTTAATTGATCTGCATTTTTAATAACAGGTACAATTAAATTTCCTGAAGGCAAGGCAGCAGCCATTCCAATATTGATGTTCTTTTTTAGGATGATGTTGTCTCCATCAATTGAACAATTAATATTTGGGAAATCTCTAATTGCTTTCGCAACAGCTTCTATAAATATGGGTGTGAATGTTAATTTCTCACCTTCTTTTTGTTGAAATTTAGCTTTAATTTTCTCTCTCCAAAGGACAAGATTTGTTACATCTGCCTCCACAAAAGAAGTTACGTGTGGTGCAACTTTCACTGAATTGACCATATGGTCAGCAATCAGTTTTCGCATACGATCCATTTGTACTATTTCGTCTGATCCGCTTACTGATGTTGATGGTGCGCTTGCAGCTGGAGCTTTCTTTGCAACGGTTGCTGGAGCAGCATTGTTAGAAGCTACAGGTGCTTGACCTTTACGACCGTTTGCTAGATAATCCAGTAAATCTTGCTTGGTTACTCTTCCTTCTTGACCTGACCCTGCAATGCCGTCAAGCTCATTCATAACAACGCCTTCTTCTTTAGCAATGCTTCTTACTAAAGGAGAATAGAATTTCCCTGATTCGCTTCTTTTTTCAATGGTAGTTGGCTCAGGAGCAACATCAGATTTTACGTCTTGCTTAGCTGATTCAGCAGGTGCTGATTTTGCTACAGGTGCAGGAGCACTTCCTTCGCCAGCAGTTTCAATTATTGCAATTGCTTGACCAACTTGAACGACGTCGCCGTCGTTACACAATTTTTTAATTAAGACACCATCTTCAGGAGATGGTACCTCTGAATCGACCTTGTCGGTAGCTATTTCTACTATTGCATCATCTGCTTCAATGGATTCACCTTCTTCAACATTCCATTTGATAATGGTTGCTTCAGCAACACTCTCTCCCATTTTAGGTAGTAGTATCTCAATTTGCGCCATGCCTTGCTTCTAAATAATTTGCTTTGAAAATTGGTACAAAAATAGCTTTTTTATTGGTTTGCACAAGGCAGTTTAAGCGGTTTTCAATGCCCTCCCAAGTACTTGAAATAGCTTGTACAGAGCTTCCAGTCAGTACTCACCCTATAATTTTTTGCATACAATAGATTTACGGCCTCTTTTTTATCTTCTTCAACACCCATGGATGTGGTTAATACGCCCGTTCTTAAGGCTGGTACTTTCCGTTTGTTTTGTATGCTTTTATCAAAGCCTATCCATGTTTTAAATCCAAAAAATACTTGAATAGCATTTTTCAACAATCCCAAAGGTTTTTTTGTAAACCAAATAGCAACAGGGCTCGTAATAATAAGTGCTAAACTAAAACCTAAATCAAATAAACGTTTGTTTCTTTTTTTATTGGTATGGCTGATAGATGTAGCTTCAACCATATACAATTCACCTGCATTGTGAATGCTATTGCTTCCTATAAGATACAAGCTTTCGGGTGGTGCAATTTTGAAATCCACATTTGATTTACGGGTACTGCCCATTAATGACATAATGGTATTTGGTGTTAAGTCTTTCGAAGAAAAGATAACCTCATCTATCTTATGCACTTGCAAGAGTTCGTTCCATTGAGAAATGTTACCTACAAATCCGCTTGGCAACGATTCTTTTTTTGGGTAACAGGCAATTATTTTTTGAACAGGAATATCAGTTTGACTCAGTAATTTTGTTATTCTGGTGTTTTCATCATTATCAGCGACTATCAAAAATCTTTTTTTGAAGGCTGATTTCCAAACAAACTGATTGCCGAATATCCATGAAAAAACATATCTATTAACCCAGAAGTATCCAACGCCAAAGACGGAGCCTAACAACACAACAGCCCTTGAAAACCGTAAGGTCTCTGGCATAAGTGAATAGATAATCAACACGATAATGGTACCTGAAAAAACGCCTTTGAGTAATTTTCTTTTTTCCATAGGCTGGTCATAACCGCCGCTGTACCAGGTGGTGATTATCCAAATAATGGGGTAAATGAGTAAAGCTGGCAGTACGATTTCAGGGGCAAACAGAATGTCGGCATAGGCTCCATATTGATCGCTTATAAATTTTAGCCCAGCAAATAGGAGCACATAATCGAACACATACAGCCACAGTTTTTTTATGGTTTGAGAAATGATGGCTATAGAGGCACGAAGGTATATGGCAGAATTAATGAGAATGGAGAAAAGCTTTGCGTTTTTTTGCGAAAAATGTTTTTCAGCAAAAATGATCATGGCCCTATAAAAAACAAATACATAATTAATGCTGCTTTTTTTGGTACTCTCTCCTTTGTAATGGATGATCGTAGTGTCAGGGTAATAATAGTTTTTGTAGCCACCTAAGGTTATTCTGTAAGACAAATCGATGTCTTCTCCGTACATGAAAAAACTTTCGTCAAGCAAGCCAACTTTATCCAATACAGACTTACGCATAAGCATAAAAGCACCAGACAAGACTTCAATTTCGTGGGTTTTATCATTGTCTAAAAACCCTAAATGATAACGGCCAAATGTTTTGCTTTTTGGAAACAAACTAGACAAGCCAAAAATTTTGTAGAAGGCTACCGATGGAGTCGGTAAACCTCGTTTAGATTCCGGTAAAAAGACACCTTTTCCGTCAATCATTTTTACACCCAGCCCACCTGCGTCTTCATGAGTGTCCATGAAATCAACTACTTTTTTAAACGTATCCTCTTCAACAACCGTGTCGGGGTTAAGCAGTAACGCGTATTCTGCTTGGGTGTCACGTATGGCTTGGTTGTTGGCTTTAGAAAACCCAGCATTATCTATGTTTGCAATAAGCTTAGCTTCAGGAAAACGTTCGCGAACCATTTCTACACTTCCATCCACAGAATTGTTGTCAACTACATACACTTCACCATCGACATGTTTAAGTGCCTGAAAGGTTGATATCAAACATTGTTCTAAAAAATGTTTGACATTATAGTTGACAATAATTACGGCTAATTTCATGCGTTATGACAATGAGTTTTCATAAGGAATCCTATTTACAATGGAGCGGCCTAAGGTTATCTCGTCGGTATATTCAAGCTCATCACCAATACCAACACCACGAGCGATACTGCTCAATTTAATATTGAATTCTTTTAATTTCTTAAAAATATAAAAACTGGTAGTGTCACCTTCCATCGTTGCACTTAGCGCTAAAATTACTTCTGTTGCTTCGTTGTTTTTTACCCTTTCTGGCAATTTGGTCAAATTAAGATCATTAGGACCAATGCCATCCATCGGAGATATTTTACCTCCCAAAACGTGGTAAACACCTTGAAATTGCTGTGTTGATTCAATAGCCATGATATCTCTTAAATCTTCAACGACACATATGAGTTGATGATTTCGATTGGGATTACTACAAATTAAGCACAGCATAAGGTCTGAAAGATTGCCACATTGCTCGCAAAATTTTATCTCGTTTCTCAATCGAACAAACGAATTGCTGAAGAGATTGATTTCTTCTTTGCTCCGCTGCAACAGTGACAATACATGTCGTAAAGCTGTTTTTCGTCCGATTCCTGGGATAGACGAAAGTTGGTCAACAGCTTCTTCAATTAATTTAGAAGGTAAATTCATTGCGACAAAGGTAATTTTTTTGAAAACTAAACTTTGATATTATCATCATCGATCTTCAAGTGCTATATTCGTCTAAAATTACACACATGTCTTCAGGATTTATTTTAACCATCATAGTCGCTTATTTTTTATTACTGCTTGTTGTAGCACATATTACAGGTAAAAAAGCAAGTAACACATCTTTTTTTTCAGGCGATAAAAACGCAAAATGGTATATCGTTGCTTTCGGAATGATAGGAACATCGCTCAGTGGAGTCACCTTTATTTCTGTCCCTGGAGCCGTTGGTAGCGGAAATTTCGAATACATGCAAGTAGTCTTTGGATACTTGGTTGGTTATTTCATTATTGCCTTGGTTCTCATGCCGCTTTATTATCGCTTGCAATTGACATCCATTTATCAATATTTAGCCGATCGATTTGGTAATTATTCGTACAAAACTGGTGCTATATTTTTTCTTATTTCGCGCATACTTGGGGCTAGTTTTAGGCTTTATTTAGTAGCCAGTGTACTACAAACATTTGTGTTAGGGGACTGGGGTATTTCGTTTGAATTCACAGTATTCTTGTCCATTTTGTTTATTTGGATTTACACACACAAAGGAGGTATAAAAACTATTATTTGGACCGACACTTTACAAACGCTCTTTATGCTTTTAGCTGTTGGTTTTACCATTGTACTCATTTGCCGTGAGCTCGACTGGAGTTTTGCTACCATGATTTCAGAAGTTTCTTCATCGTCGTATGCTCATATGATTAACACAAATTCCATTCTTGAAAAAGGCCATTTTATCAAACAATTTATTGGTGGAATTTTTATTGCTATATGTATGACAGGTCTCGATCAAGACATGATGCAAAAAAATCTGAGTTGCAAAAATATTAAAGAAGCAAAATGGAACATGATTTCGTTCAGTACTGTATTGGTAGTGGTCAACTTGGTTTTTTTATGTTTAGGCGCTTTACTCTTTTTGTATGCTCAAGCAAAAGGATTAAACATTCCTGAAAAAACAGACCAGTTGTATCCATTGATTGCGTTACAATCTGGTTTAGGAAAAGGTGTAGGGGTGTTGTTTATTTTAGGATTAATAGCTGCAGCATATTCAAGTGCCGATTCTGCGCTGACAGCTCTTACCACTTCTTTTTGTTACGATATATTAGGAGCGCACAAAAAAGGCGAGAAACATTTAGCGAATCGGAAAAAGTGGGTGCACATTGGCATGTCTGTGATGTTGTTTATAGTCATGGTTGTTTTTAACCGATTGACAAACAAAAATGTAATATCCGAACTATTGACTGTAGCTTCATACAGTTACGGGCCGTTGTTAGGTCTGTATGCTGTGGGAATGTTCACCAAATGGAAACCAAAAGATGCACTAGTGCCACTAGTTTGCATAGCGGCACCTATTGCAAGTTATTTTATTTCCACGTTCATAGCGCACACTTTTGGTTATGTGTTTAGCTACGAATTGTTGGTTTTAAACGGATTGATTACTTCTGTAGGCTTATATGTTGTTAGCACAAGGTATTTAGGGTCTACTGAAAAAGCTATAAATAACTGAATAACAATCCTATAAGTGTTTTTTATTAGACCCTAGTTAAAAGGATTAGTGGTAGCCAAAGCATAAATTAGTAAAGCGGTAGAAATTAAACCCAAGATTGGCGTAATTACTTGAATGGTTTCACTAGCTACTTGTTTCATAGGTTCTACGTAGATAAAATCATTGGCTTGTACAATAAAACCAGCGTCATGTAGTCCTTCAATGTTGCTAAGGTTGATTTTATACACTTTAATATCATCGCCTTTTTTACGAATGACTTTGATGATTTTAGAATTACCACGGTCATTAATACCTCCTGCCATAGCAATAGCTTCAAGTAAAGTAGTAGTGTTGTTAGGTAAAATAATCACTTGGGCGTCACCCACGCCACCTGGGCTTATGAAAATACGCTTGTTGGTGACTTGTAAAATGGCGAAAATATCTTTGAAATATTTGCTGTATGCTACTTCCAACGAGTCTTCAGCAGCTTTCACAGTCATACCTGTTAAGTTTATATCACCTAAATAAGGTAATTCTACATTTCCATTATATCTTACAGAATAACCAGCATTGTTACCATTATTAGCACCAGCTCTAGCAGCACCACCACCAGCACCCCCGGCACCAGATTCAATTAGCATAGCTCCATTGTTTTTATACAATTGAAACGATAAGTTGTCACCAGGAGAAATAACGTATTCTTGAGGAGCAGAAATAGGCAAGTCGTCATACTTGAATCCTCTTCCCGTTTTTAAAATAATGTTGTTGTTGATACCACAACCACTCATTAAAATCAATGCTGATATACTTCCG
>JBLIDJ010000021.1:0-27646 GCA_047634195.1 Flavobacteriales bacterium | reverse complement strand
TTTTGGTTTCATTTAAATAAAAAGTGTAATTTTTTGGCTCTAATTGATCCTGCTCTTTAGACACAAAACATTCCAATCCGGTTTGAAAAATTTTATGCACGGTTTCGTCAAATAGTTCATCACACGACCTGCTTATTTTTTTTAATTCCTCCAGTTGATTTAAGAAACCGTCTTCCTCAAAAACGATAACACATTTTACTATCCTTTTACCACTTGATATTTTAAGGACTGGAGAAGAAATAATAAAACCAAACCTCCCTTCTTGCATCGATTTTTGGCCTTCTATTTTATCAAACTGATCCTCTCCAACTATTGGCCAATTGTCAAACACAAAGCCTTGCTTTTTATCGTCTCTTGTTGCTTCTTTCTGAAAAATAGCTGTCACAAAATTGTCCGCTATGCTAATTTGATTTCTACTATCAATGCTTTTATACAAGCCACAAACTTTTTTTATGGTTGTATTATTTACCCATAAACCATTGTCGGTTTTAAACCTTATTTTATTTCCATGCTCATCTTCTCCTGCTTTTAGCTTAGTGTCTGGCGCTATAAAAAACTCACTTTTATTAGGTGCCAAAACAAAACTAACCATGCTTTTATCCATTTTAGCATTTTTTGTTTTAAACATCAATTCCTCTTTATAATAGTGGTTTAAATGCTTTTTGGGTATTTCGTTTTGCAGTTCCTGCGCATGTTTAAAAAGTTCTAAAAAAGTGACAAATAGTGCTATATGGGGTTTATTATCCTCCATTTCTATCATCATAGATTCCACCAACTTCTTTGATTTCACCATCACAAATTGCGCAGTATAAAAAAAAGAATTTAAGATGTTTTTAAATTTAAATATATCCTGCAGCATGATCTCATCACCCGCTACAAATGCAACATTGTTGGATACGCTCCAACTTTGAAACAGATCATCAAACCGTTCTTCAATCCGACTATCCCATTGTAGTACATGTTTATATTGATACATGACTTGTAGGTGGGTGTTTAAATCATTGTGAATGGCGTTTTTTATGTCAAATAAAAAATCTGATGTCAATATATTTTTTTGAATGTTTTTATGTAAATAATCTAGGCGGTTTCCTAATACCAAGGTGTCATTAATTACATCGCTAATCAAGTTTTTTCGAAGTGTTACATCTGTGGCTTGTATTGCTTTATCAATTTTCGCATGTGCTCTTTGCTCTACAGTAACCACATTATATTTAGAACAAGCTATCAATATGATTAAGTTATCTTTATTAAAAAAAGGCTCCCAACTATCGAAATCGAAATCTTCTGAATCCAAATTTGAAGCACTTACAAAATTTACATGTTTTGCATACCTTCTGGCAAACTCAATTAAATCAGGTAAGGTTCTCTCATCAATTTTTAGATTTTCTGGCAACAGTTCATTACTCAACCTAGTATGCTGAGATGACCCTGAGTCGTTACCATTATTGGTGTATGTATCCTTTTTTTGTTGGCTCATAGTCACTATTTAGCAAGATTATTTCCTTCCAACATATAAAAGGGGTATACCATATTCTGCCTAGAATTGGTTTGTCTTATGAAGTAGTCAATGGTTATAAATAATAAACCATCGTTCGTATGATCTAGTTCTATAAAAATTGCTTCAACATCTATTCTTGGTTCAAACCTAATTAACGCATCCATTATCGTTTCTTTTATTCTTGAAAAAAGAGACTCACTTCTTTCTTCATATACAAATTGGTTTAAGTCACATCCAAATTTGGGTCTCATAATCCGTTCACCAGGCGTTGTAGAAAGAATAATTTTTAGGCTTTGATAAATATCTTCTTCCTTACTAACCATAACCACTTCACTATTCAGCTGATCGAAACTTGGAGGGAATGACCATCCTTTGCCTAAAAAAGAATTATTTTCCATTTACCCTCCTATTAAAACTGTTGGCATTCCTAATACAATTGAGCCTCCATGTGCCGTAGTATCTCCCATTCGGGCTGCAGGCTTACCTCCTATGGTTACCGTAGCAGACCCCTTTACTATTGAGTCGGGTGGCCCAACACATACACAACTGTCTCCTAGAACAGCAGCAGGTAGTTTGCCAATAAGTACCGTAGGTACGCCTGGCCCAACAACTGGCCCTCCAACATGCGGAATTGGAGGTACTCCCGGTGTTTGCATTGGACATGTGTGCATGTCTGTTATTCTAGCTGCCATTCCCATATTCTTATCCTATTAATTAATCATGACCATGGCTCCTTTAACCGTGGTTGTTCCCGATGCAGAAATTTCAGCCGATGCATTACCTGTAGCTTTAAATTCCGTGTTAGCATTTAATTTGACGCTTAGGCCTGCCCCGGTAAAATTCGAAGTTGCTTTTAAATCGATGTTTTGTTTTGCCGCTCCACTTAAATTAGTGCCAGCGTCTAGTTTTATTTCTTTAGCGCTTGTAATGGCAATGCCGCTGGAATCCATAACAATTTTGTTCCCGTTTTTATCTGTAAGGTTAATACCCTTATCATCCAGCACTATTTTGTTTTCATGTTGGTCTATTACCGTTACCCCTTTTGCTTCATCATCTGCAATTATTTTATTCTTGCCGGGTGTAGAGACGGTTATCACCTTTTTTTTATCGTCAAATTCTATTCTGTTTTTTTCTGGGGTAACAATAGCTCTCCTATGATTTTCAGGGGTTAACGAAAACTTTTTATCTTCTAAATCGTTAGCTGGAGTTCTTGTACTACTATATACCGACCCTAAAATAATAGGATTGCCTGGATCATCATTTATAAACCCAACGATCACCTCGTCGCCCACCGAAGGAACAAATATGGTCCCTGATCCTACTCCGCCTGACAAGGTTCCTAATCGCGCCCATACTCCTTCGCTATCTTTTTGCAACAAGGGTAATTTTATTTTTATTCTAAATTCTTTATCTGGATCTTCATCTAATTTAGACACTATGCCTATGCTAAGACCGTGTTGTCCCGGCAATAAACCACCCGCAAGTGGCGCAGTAACATCTGGCTTTTCGATATGCCAATCGTTTGGCATCCCCATGTGAACAAAAGTTTCCCAATTTCCATTGCTTACGCGGTGATCAACTTTTGATATATACGCTTTTCCATTAAACCTATCTCCCACACCATCAAACAAAACCACGCAACCAGGAACCACGCTAGCATTTCCTTGAAAACTAGCAGTGCCGGTAATCCTATTTAGCCACGATTTTTGGATTTGAGCATCTGCCCAACTTTTTAACACATCTGGTGGAACATTTGCTCCTGTTTGTAACTCAAACTTACCTAAGCCCAACACTTTTGAGAGTTTATCGGATGGTATATTTCCTTGTTTGTTGACTGTTGGATTAGCACTTTTACTTTGTACAATTTCTTGTTTAGTATAATCCCAAGATGTTCCTTGAACAGATTTTATTTGAGTACTTGCATTCAATTCTGCATCAAAAGAATTCATGTCTATACCATAGGTTACTTTTAGCACCTCTTTTGCACTTAAAGTAGGTTTTTCCACCTCTATTTTGCCCGCCGTTGTGGTCACCACAAATCCATTTAATTCGGCTCTTGACAACAAAAAATCCCAATCGGTGCAATAATGTTGGATGAGGGTTGGGTTCACATATTCAGTTGCTTTTACACTTGCATTTAAGGAGTGTTCGCCAATTAGGCCCTTTATAATCTCTGAGTCTTTCTTTTTGGTAAAAAAAGCATTTTTTCTACCTATGGTCATTTTTATTGCTTCGTCTTTTAACATGACTTCAAACTGTGGACCTTCTCCTTCAGAGATTATAACCTTTGTACTAATAACTATTCCGGTATATACCTCTTTGGTCTTATTTTTATACCCAAGTTTTATGGTAATTTTTTTTCCTGGCTCAAATTCTTTGGCATCAGAAATAATAAAATCTTGTTTTGGACCTGAGCCATCAAAAAACATCAATTGAGCTTTGGCTATCCTATTTAGTTGTTGCTGAACATTAAGGCTTTGAAGCTGATAAGTTTCAGGGATTTTAGATCCTTCCGAACTTACTTCTAATGACAGTAATCCTACATCATCGTTTATTGGAGATTTAGCCATCTTACTTTATGTTATTGGTGGAAAGTAGATTGTTGATCCGCCTTTCAAATTTCTAAAATTCATTAAACCATTTTCCTTAGCAACGCCAAGATAATAACTACTGTCGCCATATACTTTTTGGCAGAGGCCTGGCAATGTCTCTCCTTCCTTTACAGTAATTATGTGTGTTAAATCAGGTGAATTTGCATTTTTTACTGAAGCTTCTTTTGCTGGATCAACGTACTCTTGAAAGTTTAAAATTACTTTAGCGCGCAAAGGCTCACCACTGGGTTTAAAAAGCGTAAAGTTTATATCTATTGACTGTAGCCTGCAATTAAATAATAAGGAACCCCAAACAATTTGCACAAAATTTGGCTCATGGGTATCGCTATTGTAGTCATACATTACCTTTTTAAGGTCCTTTATCATAGTGTCAACAGACTTGCCTTTGTTTTCACCATTTCTAGGCACGGCTCCGGTATCGTCCAGGTTTAATTCAATTGTTAATTTCTGAGATGCCGTGTAATTAAATTTAGGAGACTCGTTTGTCCCTCCAGCATTCTTTACATTGTTATAATTAATAGAGAACTTTTTATCATATTTTTCGGGATTAACCATGGCTACAAATTTTCCATTTTTACTAGAAAATTTGTTGTCTTTGTATCCTAAAAATTGAATTTTGGTAAGTGCCATTATCGTTCTTTGTTCTCCTTAATTTTTTTATCTACATATTTTTCACATTTTTTTAAAATGCTATCTGTTACCTCATCATTAAGTGTTAGGTTGTTTGAATGACCTATTTCTCGTTGCTCATCGTTGTGTTCAACAGTCGTTTTTATAATAATTTCTCTTATTTCAACTGGCATACTTTCTACTAAAATTAGTGTAACTAAATTCCATGGTCTCTACTAAGCAATCATTTTTCATGGCATCTAAGTTTGACAAATCGTATTTTATTGGATAAGCATTATTAAATGTCCAAACCAACAATGGATTCCCTTTTTCGTTTAACAGTTTAACCAAAATGGTCTTTAAGGTTATGGGAGAAGAAAGGTCGCTAGAAACGGTTTTCTCTACCCAAGTCATTAATTTTGACTGAGCAGGCACCAAGCCTCTTTTTAGTACCAAATTCTTTTTTTTCATTCTTTTTGGTACTTGAAGCAATTGGTTGTTTCCTCCTTCCTTAAATTCTTCCAACTCCATTTCCATGGACAAGCCTTCAACTTCCTTAAAACTATTGTCAACGGCATCAGAGATGCCGTCGACTTCCACTTTAAAATAAAAGCCAGTTACAGGATACCAAGTACCATCTTTCATGGTCTTAAGGTGTTTCTATGGTTATTCCTTCATGCACTATCTCAATACTTTCTATGGCAACATCATTAGCATCTGATTTTAAATCTGTCCCTGAAATTTTTGAAGGCCAACAATTGGACAAAGTCCATTTCATTTTAGGTGACCCTGTTTCATCGCACAAGGTTATTACCACCGGAATTCTTTTAATAGTATTCATTTTTATTTTAGAATACCAGTCCCAAAATTTATTATCACCAACAAACACCCCTTTTTTCATGGTAACGTTTCCGCTCTTTGCTATTCCTGGCATTTTTATGGTTGAAAAGACGGGATTGTTTCCATGTCTGTATTCAATTATTTGTGTTTCTGTTTCTAAGCCCGACACTTCTTGAAAAGACATTTCATTCCCGTCCCATGTTACTTTAAAATAAAACTTCGGTAAAGGCCAAACTGTACCCGATTGTACTGATCCATCATCTGCCATATCTTATGTTTTTTTAATTATGATTATTAGTTATTTATGATTTTTGCATTTGTTGTTGGAAGGTTATCTCTATGAATTCGGCAGGTCTTGAAATAGCAACCAGCACCGTAATTTTTAGAATGCCTTCTAATATATCGTCTGCGGTCATCGTAGTTCCTAAACCAATACTAACCGAGTACGCATCATCGGGAGAAGCGCCTACCAAGGCACCTTTTTTCCACTGATTAAACAAGAAGCTGTCTATCATACTTTTCATGGTTGTCCAGGTATTGGCGTCGTTAGGTTCAAACACATATGCTTTTGCTGCCGTTTTTATAGACTGCTCAAGCATAATCATCGTTCTTCTAACATTTATATATCTCCAATCTTTGCTATTACCATCAAGGGTACGAGCTCCCCAAACCAAAACGCCTTCTCCTATAAATGGTCTTATGGCATTTACGGATTTACCGTAGAGGGTAACATTTAAGTCTTCTTGTTCATCGTGACTTATGTTTACTGTTGGTTTTATTACAGCACTCACAGAAACATTTGCTGGCGATTTCCATACACCTCTTGCCTTATCGACCATGGTATAAACTCCTGCCATAGCAGCTGATGGTGCTAACAAATTCAATTGAGTCTTGATGTCCAGTAAAATATTATTGAAAGCAGGACTGATTACAATTAAGGTCTTGTTTATATCTTCTACAGAAGGACCATTATACGTTGCTGAATTAATGTTTGGAATGTGGGACAAAAGTGCTCTAAGCTCGGTCATCTTAACGTTGTCAGTTCCCCCAGCATCTTTCGTTACACCCAATTCGTCCATGATTAATCCCCTTAAAACGTTTAGGCTATCTGGCGTAAAGTTTTCTAAACCTAATTCTGAATCACCAACAATAGTGGTATTTAGCCAAGGATAGTAAGCAGCTCCAAAATTTAAAAAATTCGCACCAACTCCTGCTCTAAAATTATCTATCACATCTCCTTCAGGATGATTTCGAGGTCGGTCTCCATCATATATATCTAATATGGCCACACGGCTTTGCATTTTCCCACAGTGCATTAGCATAGCTTGCTGAACACTATAGCAATCATTTTTAGCCAATTTTATTGCTTCTGGTATTGCTACTATGGTTGGCTCTTCTTCTTTTAATAAAGGTTTAATACCCTCTATCATCAACTTGTCTTTATCTATTGTGTCGCTGTAATTACCCACAGAAACAATGTAACATGGTCCTCCACCATTTTGAAAAAACAAACGCAACGAATTGAACAAACCATAAGATTGCCCCCCAGGTTTTAACGAATATTGTTTCTTTTTGACGACAAGGTCAGGAGTTTCGGTAATTACAGGTGCAGATACAGAGTCCGTATCCTTGCCCTTTTTGGGCAGCGCTTGTGCAATACTCAACTCTTTTAGTTCATACTGATAGCTTGGAGCGCCTCCAAAAAATTGCATAAACTCTCCGATGGAGGTAATTCTAGTGGGTTTGTTAATTAGCGACTTGCCTCCGTTATCAGCTCTTTCGGTATAACCAATAAAAGCTGGTACAGCAGTTGCCACTTCTACCACACCGTTTCCAAAAGCGTCTTTTTCTACGATATAAACGCCCGGTGTTTTCATTTGTGCCATAATAATTGTGTTATTAAACTGTTAAAAATTTATATAAACTTCGGAGTACTTTACCCCTTTCTTATCCACTTTGTATAGGGTATTCAACTCCGGTACTGGCAGTTGATTAATTAATATACTTGCAGACCTATTTTTGGTATTTACATTTTTTTTTAGTTGGAAACTTTTATTGGTGCTTTCTTCATATGCCAATGCTTTTATAGAGCTATAACACACCATAGTATCTCCTGTATCATGTTGTATTTCTTTTCCTGTATCAAAATCTGCTGCCCCATTGACGCTCTGAATTTTTACTCCAGAAAACTGCTCAATCTTATGTTTTGGGATCATATACTTCCAAATGGTTTTTCTACTATTAAAATTCACTCGAATTTCTTTTCTTTCATAAGACCAATCATTCTTTTTAACTCCATCTATAATATTGGCGTTTGCTAGATTTATCTCAAAATCGAAAACACCAATTATTGGCTGTCTATTAGCTATTAAATAAAAATTAAATTCTTTCTTTTTCGAATCTTTCAACTGGTAGCTACCCTCGTCCAACACCTTGGTTTTTAGAAACCTTTTTCCATTTTGATTAAACAGCAAAGAGTCCATTTGATAAGTTTCACGTCCTATTAGCTCAAGACTAGCAACATCAAAGTCATCTATAGCGATTAAGTCTCCTTTGTGTAGTTTATTGACTTTTAATTTGTCAGAATACCAAGCTGTATTCCAAACTTGATCTCGATTGAAATCAAGTCCATTAGACAAGTAAATTAATTCGTCTTCCGCGATGTTTAGCTCTGTATAATTAGACCAATATGGGTCGTCAATCCTGAGTAAAAAGGAAATACACCAATTCTCTTGGAGCAGCTCATGCAGGTACCATTTGTTTTTATTGGTTGTTGAATTAACCAAGACATGCACACCTCCTTGAAAGGGCTTAAATATTAAGCCTGAATTTTTTGCAAACTGGATACTACTATCACTAGGCACAAAAGTCATTGATTTCCAAATTTGATTGGCAAAGGACTCATGTCCTATGCTCAAACTCGCTAATATTTGGTAATTAAAAAACATGGCTAAATAATTATTTTGTTCATGCCAATACCGTGAATACTTTCAACTGTTGAGCGTATTGAATCATCTGGCAAGGTTAGCATTCGAACTTTGTAAATAACCGAGGGCATGTATTTAGCTCCTAAGGTGCTCCATACATTATTTTTGCTATTTGAATCTAAATGATGCATTTCGAAAACCAATTTTTGAATGCCTATTTGTCCAAGGGCTGGACAATTATTTTTAGTAAAGGTTGGCTTAGCATGAAAAAAACTTAAAATGGCTGATATGTACTTTAAGGCCAAATCGTAGTTTAATGCATTAAAGTAAGCACTAAACATGACAAATAAGTTTAAATGCAAGCCCTTGGTTTGAACTCTTGTTACGCCTCCATCAATACTAGTGTATCCATTTTTTAAGGCTCCTTCTTCGGCAATATCAATAAGGGTTAGTAAAATTTTATTCTCATCGTTAATGGCAATTTTACCTTCTTGGTCAACAATAGAGCATAACAGCACTTTCTCTTCGTTTAAATCAAAGTGTAGCTTTATAAACTGATTTACTTCAAAATTAATAATCTTTAAGGCCTTGTCTATCATTTTACTTAATTAACTATCAAATAGAACATATTAATCGAATTAAACATGTAACTAAATCTAAAATAGTTAATTTTTAAACACTAAAACCATAAAATCAATTATTTATAATTTTTCATCTAACTTATATTCACAGAATACACCATTTCAATGTTAGAATACTATTTTTTATAGACAAGAATATACTTGGTAAAAAAATATACGATTACGGACAAAAACAACCCTACAAAACACATGACAACCGACAACAAGTATAGCGGCATTACCCGTCCATCAATTGCAGACATAAAACCTACAACCCCATATTGAAAGACCATTTGGTCAATCATAACAAGTGGAATAAGCGCTAAAGGGAAGGATATGATAAAGGCAAAAATGACCCATACAAAAGACTTGGGGAAAATTATTTTTAAAACACTCATCTCCTAAGGTTTATCCTTGTTAAACTTAAAAACTGATTGATAACTTAGCGCAGTTAACATAATCAAACCAAGTACTCCCGTAGATACAATTAGTTTATTTATGACACAGCTTGTCATTAGGTTATGATTTTGATTATCAAAAATATGCCCATCACCCGCATCGCTATCAAACAAAAACCAGGAAAAAAGCAGACAGCAAGCAACAACTATAATTAAAATCAATACTCTTTTTACATAGGTTTTAATATTGTAAATAAGCAATACTTGCCATACGTCTTTGGACAAAGCCCCCATTAATAACCCTAAAACAATAAATCCAAATAACACACTAAGCATTAACAATGCTACAGCATCTTGCTTTACTAGTTTTCCAATTACGGACTTTGTTTTTACAGTCCCGTATTGCAGTTGTAATAAAGTTTTTTCAATGAATGTTTTCCTGATATTTTTAAGGTTATAATCTTTTTCTATCGTAAAATCATCCTTAAGCATAAGCCACACTTCTTTATAGTTCTTGCTATAACCCAAAAAATCCGTACCAACTCCTCTTAACCCCATTTTTTTAGCCCACATCGACTTAACCAATAAGGTTTGTTCGTCATCAAAAAAACATATGTAATCACTGCCATCAATTGCTTTATACCGATAATATTTTGTAAATGTCACCAAATCAAGTTCCGCAGATATCTCTAATGTCTCTAGTTCATTTTTAATACCATTTGACAACAGTTTCTTATGAAAGCTATACGACACAACTTTACTCGTAGAATCCACTTTCCACACTAACCCATAATGTGGCAGAGCCAATATAAATTTATCCTTTTCAAGTCCTGCTTTTAAATATCCAGCAACCGTTTTCTCAAGATCAAAATCATCCCCCTCTTTTCGGCTGCCTAAAGGAGCTGCCGGTCCTGGGTTTTTAATATCCAAATTATACTTATAACCATGTACAACGAACTGATCAACCAATTTGCTCAATTTTGCAATATCGTACCTATTATCATCAGGTAAGGGCGGTAAATCCACAACTAAAACACAATTCAGTGAATGTAGTTTATGGGATAATTTTGAAACAAAATCTGTTAGCTCATCCCGGCAATTTTCAGGCATTCTGTCAAGCACCAAATTAATACCGTTAGTATCTTGGAAGCTGTCAATTAAATCGACTACGTTCTTTATAAAAAGTTCCTGCTCATCGCTTTCTTTCAGTAGCTTTTCTAGCGCTTTTAACTTAGTAAAACTCACCCCTAAAAAGGCGTTACAACTATCTTGTGTTGCCCTATTAAAAAGGGGCTTAATTTTCTCTGAATTTAGTCGACTATTGTTAAATATTAGGCTATCACTCTCATTGAGTGAAACGGAACACAACAAAGAAGAAATACTGGTTAAAAAATGGTATTGATAACCCATATAAGCTCCTGAAAGCATATAAGGATGCCTGCCGAAAAATTGAAAACCCAGTTGTTCAACACCATCATTATTTGATTTGGCTCTCCATTGAAGCATACTTTTCTCTTTCCAATCAATCAACTCATCAAACAGCTTATTGACCAAATTGTTCTTTTCTAAAGCTGCCTTTTTATTTTGATCAATCTCCAAACCAAGCCCATTAACAGCAAACCCAAAGCTTGCTATTAAACAGAATACACGAACACGACACTCAAGCAAAAAACTCACTATTTATCAGATTATGCATGCTAAAACAACAAGTTATGGTGTGATTACCTTTAATTGACTCATAAAACTATTTAAAAAACCTAGATTACTATCTTCAAATTACTACCTGTTCATTCAGAGATGAGTGTGTCAGTTATTTCTTTATAGAGTATGTTAATCATATTAGGATCATAGTGAAATCCGAAGATTAGGTCATCCTCTGAAATAATTCTTTTGACCGAGCTATCCTGATTAAAAACAAGGTCAAATTCTGCGTTTAATTGATTTAAAACGGCTCCGTTTATTAAACCTGTATCGTTTGAATCTTTAAAGACAGACACCTTTATCTTTCCTGTTATTATTTGAGTGATTACGTTAAAATGAGCCCCTTTTGAATTATACAGCACTAAGTGACGCTTTAATGAAGCATTTACAGCAATAGTGCTATCTACTTTTTTAAAGATTAAGTTTTTTTCGAAAAATTCCGTTTTTTTATTTAAAAATTCAACAGTAAGAGTACAGTCTATTTTAGGATAGTATGGCTTAAGTATTGAAGCAATTTTGGCGGTAACAGCAACATTTATTTTATTAGATTCTGCAACAGAAATACTCCAGCCTTGCGAAGATTTCATCTTAGAAGAATCAAAATTTGAATCATATGTTATTTCAACTTTTTCTGGCTTAGTAAATACTTCAACTATTTGACCTAGAGCAATATTCTTGCTTGGAAATGGAAGTTTCATAAAACCAGTATGCTTATTAATTGTATCACTATCACCGCATCCAGCGAGAACAAAAACGATAAACCCAATTAGTATCTTGATTTGCATGTTGTTTAAATTTTTAATTTTTAGAATTGGATATCGAATACTTTCTAAGTAGCGTTTTTATAAATCATGATTAACATGTAATTATATTTGCCCTCTATACATATCCACACCCTATTATTTTCTTAACGGCACCTAAAATACAAGAAGTAATAACAAAAAACAACCCTCGAATAAGAAAATATAGTCTTTTAATAAATGACAATCCTCGACTAAATTATTTCGGAGCATATAAACTGTTTTTCACATAACTTAAAGAAACACAGATTAAAGCTCATTTCAAGCAAAAGCCTGAACAGCCGTTCATCAAACATTATGGTAGATAGCTACTAGGAAACCACATAATATAGTTTTGAGTTTGCGTAATGAGTTATGTTTCCTTTGCTAGCGTATTCTTCGAATACTCCTCTTTTTTACAATGGTCTTGCCATCCATTTTTGAAGTTCCCAACAAAGTAGTGTGGATTGATGTTTTTTAATATAATTTAATTGGATGCCAATAAAAATGAACAAATTGTTTTTTGTGTTGCGGTAATAAACAATCTACAATATGTATTAGCATCATTTACAAAGTCATAAGAATACGAAAGGATTCGCGCACCAGCGTTGGGCGCAAACAACCAACACCAAGCACATCAAAGCTCAGGGAGCTTCAAAAAAACAGCTCCATTAGTGTGTTTCATGCATGAAACACTGGTCGAAGGGGCTGGGTTCTTGAAGTAAAAGATAAAGTCATAAAAGCATCACGACTTGTTAATGTTTTGCAAAAGGGTAAGAAAATTAGTAGCTCAAGCTGAAACCTCTAACTATTTTCCAATTCAAAACTCACGAGCATTTCTTTCACTGCATTTGAGCCAGATATTTTTAAAGCAATTCCTTTATTGAATGGCAAAATGAATAAATCGAACTTGAAAAACGGACAACAGGCTTTTTCTTTCAACATAAGCTCTGTTAAGTTTTCCGCCATTCCTCGGGTATCGTTGAAGTAAAAAATAAATCCTTGCGGTAATTCATCTTTCTTAAGCAATGGACAAAAAATTTTGTTTTTAAGTTCAATTCTTCCTTCCTGGAGTGCTTCTGTTGTTATGCTAAAACTAATAGCACCTTCCAAAACATCTACCTAGTTTTCCAATGCTACCGGAGTAAAGAAGGAAGTCGGTTCAGCAGAAAATTGTTTGACCACATACCCTAATGCGAGATAAACAATCAATAAAAGTCAGCCTAGACTAGCCACAATAATTTTTATTCTCTGTATCATGAAGTATTGGCTAGCCTTGATTTTCAAATAGCTCAATCGTTGTATTCATGGATAAAAATTATAGCTTAAACCAAGCAGCTAGGATCAACAGTGCCATGGTCAGCAGCTGTATCATAATTGCTTTCAAATGCACCGATTGTTTTTGAAATCTTGTTTTGTACCAATCCTTGATAGAAATAATAAAAAAGACTATCAAACCAATGACGGCAGGTATGGTGATCCATTCAATAACAGCATGCGCAAAGACGTTTGGCTGAACATCAAACGCAGACATGGTTATGATAATCACAAAATAAAGCAAAAGCCATGTACTGGTTTTAAATAAGTCTAGCTTGTTTTTCATAGATACTAAAGGTGATTATTTTGTATGGTCTCAAAGGTATGATTTTCAATGACGAAATAAATAAACGATGACCTAACTACGATCACGTTATTCGTTCGAATTGACAGACTACACTGTCAAAACCACACGACCACTTCAATAACTACTGTGACTTTAAATGAAATTAATCTTGGTTACTTGTGCCTATACTTGATCTAAATTTTGATTATCTAAAATAAAATTTTTGTTATACCGTTATTTAAATTTTTTAACAAATGAAACTTAACATTTCCAATATCGTTAGTAAGTTTTTCTTTAAGTCTTTATATACAATCTAAAACAAACCCTTATGAAAAAAGTATTTTTCAGCATCTTGGCGTTTTCTATGCTATTTACTGCTTGCGAAAAAGCAGAAGAGATGACCGAACACAAACAATATATCAACAAATTAGGTCTTAAAAAACAAACCTACATCATACGACTGGCAGACGGTTTTGCCAAAGAAGCATTAGCAAACGTATCAGACTTTGACGCTCGAAATGAAATAGCCCATGACCAGATATTGCAACTACTAAACAAAGAAGGCATTGTCGGTTTATCGATAGAACAAACCTTTAATACTGTGTTTGTCGGTTTTAGTGCTACCATCACAGAAATTGAAAAAGCAGCTCTTACTAAACTAGCTTTAGTGGCAGACATCGCTGAAAATGGCACCGTTGGAATCGACGCCAGCTCTATTGCCATGTCTACTGCTGCTGCCCAAGAAACACCTTATGGCATTACACGTGTTGGATCTGCTAGTGGCGCAGGAAAACGTGCTTGGGTGTTAGATACCGGCATTGATTTAGACCATCCAGATTTAAATGTAAATACGATACTGAGTCGCACCTTTTTGACAGGAGGATATACTGGATCTCCTGACGACGGGCATGGACATGGAACACACGTTGCAGGAACTATAGCCGCCAAAAACAACAACATTGGGGTTGTTGGGGTTGCTTATGACGCCGAAGTTGTTGCGGTGCAAGTTTTGAATGCATCGGGCAGTGGAGATATTGTTGGGGTAGTTGCAGGCATGGATTATGTGGCTGCAGTTAGTTTGCCTGGCGATGTAGCCAATATGAGCTTAAGTGGTGATGCCAATTCCATTTTAGATTATGCAGCTATTTCAGCCGCTGCATCAGGCGTTTATTTTGCTATTGCTGCGGGTAACGAACGTCGTGACGCTAACTTAAACTCTCCTGCTAGAGCAAACGGATTAAACTTATTTACCATTTCTGCGATGGATAGCAACGATAAGTTTGCTTGGTTTTCTAACTACGGTACATCTGTTGATTTTTGCTCACCTGGTGTTGGCACAAAATCTACTTACCGTAATGGTGGTTATGCAACCATGAGTGGAACTTCCATGGCAGCACCGCACGTTGCTGGGTTGTTATTAATTACCAATGGTAACTTACAAACAGATGGGTATGTGATTAATGACAGAGACAATAATCCTGATCCTATTGCGCATAACTAAAAACTTAATTTATTGACATAAAAGAAGTTCGTTTTAACTTAAAGCGAGCTTCTTTTAAAATAACCATATCAAAAATATAAGAACAACTATCCAAATAACTTTTGCGATAATTTCTAGGCCTGTAACCCGTCTATATTCTTCCTTATTTTTATCCTTTTCATTTTTTAAATATGGATTAACCATACCCAAAACTTGTACAGTTAAGAAATAAGCAAAAATTTTGTTATACCAAGAAAGATTGAAATAATAAAGATACCATGACCAATCTATTCTTTCTGACTGAAATAGAAAAAATGGAATAATTAATACGATTGCTATCGACACGGTGGTGTTAACAAAATTGGGGATTTTTGTTTTCCAATAATTTCCAGTTTTTTCATAAATCATTGTAAGATTTATGTTTTTCATTGATGAACAATCAACTACAAAAAGAGTTCCTGGGATTTTTACAGGAACATTACGATTTTCTTTAAGTGCATACCTAGTAGCATTTTGCAGCATTACTTTGCTTAGTGATCTGCAGTCATTATCTTGCAGTTCATAGTCTACTACAATACCACTATACAAATCTGTGTTTGTATTATTATCAATTAAAATATCTGCTTTCGTAAAAAGATGTTTTCTATTACTTTCCTTTAAATGCCTCATTTTTTTAAATCGAGTGTGTTCTCCATTAAATAAATAAAACCAGTAATTATTAAATCTGAAAAGTTTAAACTTAGTGTCAATTTTAGTAATCCGAATAAGTCTGCCTGAAAGTAGCCCTAATAGAATACTTGATGTATATAACAAAGGGTGTAGCATGCCCTCTAATTACTGCTTTTAATGGAGTTTCATTCGATTCTTGAAATTTAAATAATGGGTTATTGATGTCTTTAAAAACATCAATAACTAATCCGATATCTATGTTGACTAGAAAATAATCATAAAATACAAAAACACAAATGAAATTCACAATTCCAGGGATTGAAGAAATTGTTAAGAGCTTAACTATATTTAGGCCTGAACTAAATTGTTTTGAAAATTCACCATAATAATATAGTCTCCTGTATATTAAACCAGGAAAAAGAATCAAAGATACTATTACTATGAATCCTAACGAAAAGCTCATTCAATTGAAATTAAATGAAAACTTCGTTTTGACTGTTATGTTCAGATTGTTTTATCTTTTCATCTATTTCATTCATCTTTTTATCATCTGATAGAAATTTGAATCCTTTTTTAGAAACAATCTTACTATTGTCGTGTTCAAAAATTGACTTAATAGCAAGGATAGCTATCACTCCGAATAAAATGGCAATCCATTTATCAAAGTTATTCACTACTCCTTTTTTTTGTTTGCCTATTAGTCATGATTGGTAAGGTAACTATTTTTTTTTAAACATTGTAAATTCATGCTTATAAACTATTACTATCGTTCAATCTTATTATTGGATTGAAATTAAAAATTTTATCATAATTATTCAAGCTATTACCATAAAAAAAGCCCTTCTCGTTTGAGAAAGGCTTTTTTGTTTTGAGGTCGCGGGCGGATTCGAACCGCCGTGCAAGGTTTTGCAGACCTCTGCCTAGCCACTCGGCCACGCGACCATTGATCGGGCGCAAATTTAAACAAAAGGTCTAACTAATCAACTTTCTTAGGGTGTTTTTTCAACAAACCGTGTTAAACAAGCTATAAACAAACGATTAGCCTATGGGTTTCGCCCGTATTATACCGAAGAATTAACGAACACCATCTTCTGATTTTTTCTCCGAATCTTGTTTCGTTAAAAAAATTATTACATTTGTTAACCAAATGGTTAAACTATATGGTTAATAATAAAGAAGGAAAAACAGAAATCGATATTCTAAAAGCAGCCAAAAGAATTTTTGAGCGCAAAGGAATGTTTGGAACCCGCATGCAAGAGATAGCAGACGAAGCGGGCATTAACAAAGCATTGTTGCATTATTATTACAGAAGCAAACAATTGCTTTTCGAAGCGGTGTTTACGCAAGCTTTTGGGATAATGGCTCCTAAATTAGAAGCCATCATAAACGCTGAATTGAGCCTAGAGGAAAAGATTCGCAGCTTTAGTGCAAAATACATGACCTTCATTAGTAAGCATCCTTATCTACCCAATTTTATTATTCAAGAACTCAACAACAACCCCAAGTTTTTGGAAAAACTGGTCAATAACAAAAAATTTCCTGACTTCAGCAACTTCAACAAACAGGTGTTGGAAATGATTGAAAAAAATGAAATAAGGGCAATAGATCCCAATCAATTATTCATTAACATCCTTTGTTTAAACCTGTTTCCATTCATAGGAGCTCCACTGCTAAAAGGATTAACCAAAACAAGCGATGCCGAATACCAACTACTGATTGAAGAACGAAAAACACAGGTCGCCGATTTTATCATACATGCCATAAAACTATAACGATGAAACCATTATTCTTTTTTCTGCTAGGTTTAATTTCTACCCACTTAATGGCGCAAGAAGAAATTTCGCTGGAAACTTGCTATAGCTTAGTCAAAACACATCACCCTTTGGCCAAGCAAAACGATTTGCACCTTCAAAAAAACGCAATTGATGCCGATGTCATTAAAAAATCGAAGTTGCCAAACATAGCATTGAATGGACAAGCTTCTTACCAGTCAGATGTGACACATGTACCAATAGACAATCCGATGTTGTCTATTACACCTCCCAACAAAGACCAGTACAAGGCCTCTTTGACAGCCAATCAACTCATCTATGGTGGTGCCATAAATACGTTGTTGGAGATGCAAAACATTGAATTCAAGACCCAACAAAAGCAAGTTGAGATATCGATGTATCAACTAAAAAAACAAGTCAGTCAACTGTATTTTTCAATTCTGTTGATGCAAGAAAAAAGTAAGCTGCTAGAAGCCAACAAAAACTTGCTTCTGGACAAACAGAAAGATTTGAAAACAGGTATAAAATACGGAGTAGTATTAGCTTCGTCCGAAGCTATTTTATCGGTAGAACTCCTTAAAACAGGACAACTTCAAACTGAAGTAACACAAAACAAAAAACATTTAATAGCTACCTTATCGAGCTTAATAGGCAAAGAATTGACCAACGAAAACACCTTCCCTACTCCTGTCATTCAACCAGCCATAGCGACAGGATTGCAACGGCCAGAGCTAAATTTGTTCGCGTTACAAAAACAAAGCATAGCCGCTAAGTCTCAATGGATAAAAAAACAAAAGAATCCGAAGCTTTTTGGTTTTGCTACAGGTGGTTATGGCAACCCTGGTTTGAACATGTTGGACAATGCTTTTCAGACTTACTACATGGTGGGAGTAAAATTGAGTTGGAATATATTCGATTGGAACAAAACCCAAAAACAAGCACAGTCATTAGCAATAAATCAAGAAATTATTGACAACAAACGAGAGGTGTTTGAGCTGAACACACACATGGAATTGGATCAGCAAATGGCTGAAATAGAAAAGCTAAACGAATTTATTGAGTCAGACAAAACCATTGTAATGCTCCGGAAAAAAATAGCCGAATCGGCCAGTGCCGAATTACAAAACGGAACCAGTACCCCGTCGGCTTACACGACAGAACTTACGCAATTGTTCGAATCGGAAACCAACTTAAAAACACACCAAATACAATTGTTGTTGGCCAAGGCTAACTATAAAATCACAAAAGGAAATTGATAAACGAAACGTTATGAAAAACACAGTTAACATTATTGGTTTATTGCTCACCACAATACTTATTAATGCCTGCGGGAATGGCGGTGACAAAGCCGATGGATATGGAAATTTTGAAGCAACAGCCACCATTGTTTCAGCAGAGAGCAATGGCAAGCTTTTGGCTTTTGAAGTAGAAGAAGGCCAGGTGTTGAAACAACACCAGTTGGTGGGTTATGTAGACACGTTGCAACTTAGCCTAAAGAAAGAACAATTGGAGGCTACTAAAAATGTAGTCAGCTCCAAATCGGAAGGTGTATTGTCGCAAATAACGGTGCTTAAGGCCCAGTTAAAAACTGCGAAAATTGCTAAAAATAGAATTGATAATTTACTCAAAAAAGGTGCTGCTACTCCACAACAGAAAGATGATGTGAATGGAAAAATTTCGGTGTTAACACAACAAATTAGAAGCATAGAAATACAAAATTCAAGTGTGGTAAACGAACTAAAAAGCGTGGATGCACAACTAAAACAATTGCAAGTACAGATAGAAAAAAGCAACATAAAAAACGACATCAATGGCACTGTGTTGGTAAAATATGTTCAGCCATTTGAAATTGTTTCTTTTGGAAAACCACTCTATAAAATAGCCGATTTAACTACCATGCAATTGCGAATTTACATCAGCGAAACACAATTGAACAGCCTGAACATAAGCCAAGAAGTTGCCGTGAAAATTGATGCAGCCAACTCCATGAAAACTTACGTAGGTAAAATTACTTGGATAGCTTCCGAAGCGGAGTTTACACCCAAAATTATTCAAACCAAAGAAGAACGCGTCAACCTTGTTTATGCGGTGAAAGTAGCGGTGAAAAACGATGGTGGATTAAAAATAGGAATGCCTGCTGAAATGTGGTTAACCAATACTGCGAAGTAGTGAGTATTTCGGTAAAAAATATCAGCAAATCGTACAACAAGGTACTGGCATTAAACAACATTTCTTTTGATGTTAAAAAGGGAGAATTGTTTGGGTTGATTGGCCCCGATGGAGCTGGTAAAACCACCCTTTTTAGAATCTTAACCACCTTGCTGATTGCCAATGAAGGCCAGGCCGTGGTTTCTGGCAACGATGTAATTGATGATTACAAAAAAATAAGAAGTACCGTGGGGTACATGCCCGGCAAATTCTCCTTATACCAGGATCTTACGGTAGAAGAAAATCTCACGTTTTTTGCCACCATCTTTGGCACCACCATTGACAAAAATTACGATTTAATAGAGGATATCTACGCACAGATAGAACCTTTTAAAGACCGAAGAGCCAAAGATCTTTCGGGCGGCATGAAACAAAAGCTTGCCCTTTGCTGTGCCTTAATTCACAAACCTGATGTGCTTTTTTTGGATGAACCCACCACCGGAGTTGATCCGGTTTCTAGGCAAGAATTTTGGCAGATGTTAAAACGTTTGCAACAAAAAAATATCACCATTTTGGTTTCTACACCATACATGGATGAGGCCGCTATGTGCGACAGAGTAGCCTTGATACAAGACGGGAAGATCTTGCAAATTGACACTCCAGAAAACATTACCCAACAACACCCATTCAACATCTACAATGTAAAGGCCGACAATATGTATTTGCTCATTACGGCACTAAAAGCTTACGAGCACCAATACAGCGTTTATCCTTTTGGCGAATATGTTCACTACACCGATGTCCGGCCACAATTTATACCTGATAATCTTCAACAATACCTTGAACAATCGGGCTTAACCGAAGTTGATATTCACACTACCAAAACCACCATAGAAGATACTTTTATGGAACTAACCAAATAACAATGGAAAAAAGCAAGGTCATAGAAGTTGAGCATTTGTCCAAAATATTTGGAGACTTTAAGGCAGTCAACAATATTTCGTTTGAAGTAGAGCAAGGCGAAATATTTGGTTTTTTGGGAGCCAATGGTGCTGGTAAAACTACGGCCATGAAAATGTTGATAGGCATATCGAAACCATCTAGTGGTCAGGCATCGGTTGCTGGTTTTGATGTTTACACCCAAGCCGAAAATATAAAAAAGAACATTGGTTACATGAGTCAAAAATTTGCACTCTACGATGATCTTACAGTAAAAGAAAACATTACGTTTTTTGGTGGAATCTATGGTTTAAGCAGGAAAGAAATTAAAATAAAAATCCAGTTTCTTATCAGCGATTTGGGTTTGGAAAAAGAAGAAAACCAAATGGTAGGTTCTTTGCCCCTGGGCTGGAAACAAAAAATAGCCTTCTCTGTCGCGCTATTGCACAACCCCAAGGTTATTTTTTTAGACGAGCCTACCGGCGGAGTTGATCCCATAACCCGCAGACAGTTTTGGGAAATGATTTACAAAACAGCCAACAACGGAACTACTGTTTTTGTTACCACACACTACATGGATGAAGCCGAATACTGCGATCGTGTTTCCATTATGGTCAATGGTAAAATAGAGGCCTTGGATACTCCCCAAAAACTTAAACAGCAATTTAAGGTAGACAATATGAACGATGTGTTTTTAAAACTAGCCAGAGGATGAAACGCTTTACAGGATTTGTAAGAAAAGAATTTTACCACATATTTAGAGACAAACGCTCGTTGTTTATCCTTTTTGGTATGCCCATTGTTCAAATTTTATTGTTCGGGTTTGCCATAACCAACGAAATAAACAATGTGGATATCGCCATTTTAGATCATTCCAAAGATGTGGTTACCAAAGAGATTACCAACAAAATAGCCGCTTCCGATTATTTTACGGTCCAACTTATTGACAGCGAGTCGGCCATTGAAAGTGCTTTTCAGAAAGGAAAAATAAAGGCGGTCATCAATTTTGAGAAAAATTTTGGCGCCAATTTAGTCCGACAAAACAACGCCACCGTGCAGGTTATTACCGACGCTACCGAACCCAACACAGCCAACACCATAACTGGCTACACCAATGCCATTTTTCAAAACTACTTGCAAGAAACCAACAAAAATAAAACCTCTCCTTATCTTATTTCCATAGAAAACAGCATGGTGTACAACCAAGAGTTGAAGGGTGTATTTATGTTTGTTCCCGGGGTTATGACCATTATTTTAATGTTGGTTTCTGCCATGATGACATCCATATCCATCGCACGCGAAAAAGAACTTGGCACCATGGAAATCCTGTTGGTTTCGCCACTAAAACCCTTGCAAGTAATTGTTGGTAAGGTGGTTCCTTACATATTTTTATCGATGATAAATGCTGCTATCATCATCATACTGAGCATTTTTATTTTCAAAATGCCTTTACAAGGAAGCTTGTTTTTGCTCGGGCTTGAAAGTGTGCTGTTCATCCTTACGGCATTGGCATTAGGCATCCTTATTTCCACCATATCCGACACGCAACAAACGGCTATGATGATTTCTATGATGGGGTTAATGCTGCCTACCATTTTACTCTCGGGGTTTATTTTCCCTATTAGCAGTATGCCCATGCCCTTGCAAATCGTTAGCCACATCATCCCTGCCAAGTGGTTTGTTATTGTGCTAAAAGGAGTGATGTTAAAAGGAGTTGGTCTGCTATTTCTTTGGAAAGAAACACTTATTCTTTTGGGTATGACCTTGTTTTTTATCATCGTAAGTGTCCGTAAATATAAAATAAGACTGGAATGAAAACCATAGGATTTATCATACAAAAAGAATTCAAACAGATCTTTAGAAATAAAGGAATGTTGCCATTGATATTTATTATGCCTTTCATACAGCTGATAATACTTTCCAATGCCGCAACTTTTGAAGTAAAAAACATCAAGTTTTCCTATGTCGATAACGATAGAACGGCTTTTTCAAGAGCCTTAATCGATAAATTTCATGCGTCTGAATATTTCAATGTCGTTCATCAGTTTTCCGCCAACAAAGAAGCTATGGCGGCCATGCAAAAAGGCGATGTTGATGTTATTTTGGAAATACCAGCGTATTTTGAAAGGGATTTAACCAAACATAAAACAACTAGCCTTTCGGTACTTATCAATGCCATAGATGGTGCTGCTGCTGGTGTTGAGAATGTGTACATCAATCAGATAGTGATGGGGTTCAACAAAAACGCTATGGCTGAATTATCACTAATTAATCCTGCATCAGTCAGCGATGCGAAAAACAGGCCTTTAAGCATCACCTCCATTCCTGCATTTTGGTACAACGAAACGCTCAATTACAAAACCTTTATGGTCCCCGGTATTTTGGTGTTGCTTGTCACTATGATCACGCTATTTTTATCGGGAATGAATATTGTTCGCGAAAAAGAAATAGGCACCCTAGAGCAAATTAACGTAACTCCCATAAAAAAGCATCAATTCATTATTGGCAAACTACTCCCCTTCTGGGTATTGGGTTTAGTGCTCTTAACCATCGGATTAATTATCGCCAAGTTGTTGTTCGACATACCCATGTTAGGCAGCCTAACCCTGATGTACTTTTATACCTCGGTTTACATTCTTGTGGTATTGGGCATAGGTTTGTTCATTAGTAATTTTACCGAAACGCAGCAACAAGCCATGTTTATTGCCTGGTTTTTTATGGTGATTTTTATCTTAATGAGCGGTCTTTTTACACCCATAGAAAGTATGCCTGAATGGGCTCAAAAACTTACCGAATTCAACCCGATAAAATACTACGTGGAGGTTATGCGTATGGTTATGCTGAAAGGTGCCGGCCTAACAGATATTTATCCCCAATTAGCCAAAATAAGTATCTATGCTGTTGTAATTAACGGCTTAGCTGTTTGGAGTTACAAAAAGGTGTCGTAAACCATCCTGTGAGGTTTTGTGCTCTGCGATGTTTAACGTAGCTGTATGCCCTGAGTATGGCTAAGAAAAGCTACTTTTTGTTGTAGTAATACTGTTCACCCCATTGTGAACAGTATTAAGTCTTTGTATGTTATGCTTCAATAACGATAGCTACACTTTCTACATCACCATTGATAGGTGGTGAAATTTTGATGATTTCTACCCTTAATTTTTCTATGCGGTAGTCTTCCTTTGTTAAACGTGAAACAATTCGGTGGCCTACATGTTCTATCAACTTTGCCGAAATAGCCATTTCTTCCTCTACTACTTCATTTACCCAGACGTAATCTATCGTTTTAGACAAATCGTCTTCTGTAGCTGCGTCAGTAAAATCTGTCCAAAGAATGACATTAACAACATAATTTCCTCCAATGATAGTCTCTTCAGGCAAACATCCGTGGTGTGCATACACCCGAATGTTGTTTACTTTTATTTGATGTTTCATGCCACCAATGCTGATATGCCTTCTTCTATGCGCACACATGTCTCTTCTTTCCCAAGAATTTCAATGATGTGAAACAAGGATGGCCCCATTCCCATTCCAGTAAGTACCAGACGTAAGTTGGACATTACGGCTCCCATTCCTACTTCAGCGTCGGTCAAAAATGTTTTGAATGTTTCCTCAATATTGTCAGCGGTAAAGTCTACTAATGCTTCAAACTTCGCGCTCAATTGGTTCAAGAGTTCTGGAGTGTTTTCTTTCCATTTTTTCTTGACAGTTTTTTTATCAAACTCACTTGGTTTATCAAACATGTACGTTCCCTCAAGCATATCTACCACAAACACTGCTCGCTCTTTCATCAACTCACAGTACTTTTCTAGCTTGGCTGCATCGGCTGTAATACCTTTTTGAGCTAACAATGGCGTTAAACTTGCCGCCAATTGGGCATTAGTTTGCATGCGTAAATATTGTTGGTTGAACCAACGTGTTTTGTCTGGATCAAATTTAGCACCTGATTTCCCAACTCTTTCTAAGGTAAATGCTTCAACTAATGCATCCAAATCAAAAAGTTCTTGAGTTGTCCCAGGGTTCCATCCCAGAAAAGCCATCATGTTGACAAACGAAGCAGGGTAATATCCGTTTTCTCTGTATCCGCTAGAAATTTCTTCTGTTGCAGGATCTTTCCATTGCAAAGGAAATACAGGAAATCCTAGTCTATCTCCATCGCGTTTGCTTAGTTTTCCATTACCGTCAGGCTTAAGGATAAGGGGTAAATGCGCAAATTTTGGCATCACATCTTCCCATCCTAAATAGCGGTACAACAACACATGTAAGGGTGCCGATGGCAACCACTCTTCGCCTCTAATAACATGTGAAATATTCATTAAATAATCATCAACCACATTAGCCAAATGGTAGGTAGGCATGCCGTCGCTCTTAAACAAAACTTTATCGTCCATGTTAGCTGTCTGAACAACTACCCATCCTCTAATCTCATCAAACAATCGTACTTCTTCGTTGCGAGGAATTTTCATTCTCACCACATAATCGTCACCACGATCCAAACGTTCCTTCACTTCATCGGCCGACAAGGTCAAGGTGTTTTTCATGTTGTTTCTGGTAATGCTATTGTATTGCCAGTTAGGCATTTTTGCGTTTTTTGCTCTTTCACGCATTTCATCGAGTTCATCGCTGGTGTCAAATGCCAAGTATGCATGTTCTGCTTCCACCAATTGGTCGGCATAACTACGGTACATAGGCTTCCGTTCTGATTGAACATATGGGCCACAATCTCCACCATAACTTTGCCCTTCATTAGGTTCAATACCACACCATTTTAGTGAATCAATGATGTATTGTTCAGCACCAGGTACAAACCTAGTTTGATCAGTGTCTTCTATTCTTAAAATAAAATCACCTCCGTGTTTTTTTGCAAACAAATAATTATACAACGCTGTTCTAACGCCACCCATATGGAGTGGTCCCGTTGGACTTGGTGCAAAACGTACTCTTACCCTTCTTTCTGACATGGTTTGAAAATTTGCGCAAAGATATAAAATTGACCTGCTAATGAGGCATTTAGCGTTTATTGAATTTCATGTTTTCGAAAACTATTAGCTCTAATGTTATTCTTCTTTTTAGACACCTAGTTTTCAGTGATTTAAAATCACTCACGTTTTTTTGTTAAAATAAGAAAGTACAAATTTATGTACTTCCAAAAACGATTCATACTATCTAAGAAAGATGCTACCTTTGTTAGTTACATGCTTATTTATTGAACGCAACTAAAGTTAACTGTCTGCGTTTGACACACACAGGAAATAGAACTATGAAAAAAGAGCAAGATATTCTTAAAAAGTTATCTGATTTTATCCGCCAATATTATCGTAACGAAATGACAAAAGGGCTTTTATGGCTTCTGTTAATTTCACTCAGTGCGTTTATACTTTTTATAAGCATTGATTACTTCTGGCAATTAGGGTCAATAGGGCGTGGTATTTTATTTTATACCTGGATGACTGTTTTTGCAGGGGTACTTGCTACGAAAATTCTGTTTCCACTAGGTAAGATCCTTAAAATTACGAACGGAATTAATTCACAAGAAGCAGCAGCAATTATTGGCAGCCACTTTCCCGACGTGAATGACAAACTGGTCAACACAGTACAGTTGATTACCGAAGCAGATAAATCGGCCAATGAGCTGTTATTAGCAAGTATCAACCAACGAAGCCAATCTCTTTCTCCTTTGCCTTTTCAAAAAGCAATCAATGTAAAAAATACTTTTTCAATATTAAAATGGTCTACGATTCCTTTAACAGTTTTTGTGTTGATGTGGTTTTACAGTCCTCAATTAATTCAAAACAGCACAAAGCGTATTGTCAATTACGACAAATCATTTGCTCCTGTTGCTCCTTTTAAGGTTTTGGTCAATTATCCTGAACAGGTTTTCACATTTGAAGATGTTCCTGTAGAAATAAATTTGAGCGGCGATTTTTTGCCCTCCGAAGTTTACCTGAAATACAATGGTGTCCGTTATTTATGTGAGCCTCTGAACAACGGGTTTTATTTTGTGATAAAACAAGCTCAGTTAGATGGTGTTTTCACCATAGAATCTAGCGAGTTTAATTTTGGCCCTTATGATTTTCAAGTACTTAAAAAACCAAGTGTTTCAGGTTTAACTCTTCAAGTGAACTATCCTGCTTACTTAAAACAACAAACTGCTGTATTCGCTAATTTAAATGACATCATTGTTCCTGAAGGTAGTAATATGATGTGGTTGTTTAACTTGCAAAATGCTGATAGCCTGTACTTTAACGGAAACAACCTCAATGCCAACTTCGGAAATCCAGCACAAATAGAAACCTCTGCACGAAAAAGTTTTAATTACCAATTTGCTGCATTCAACAATCAGTCTATTTCTGACACCAATGCGTATTATGTAGAAGTAGTGAAAGACAAGTATCCTAGCATTCGCATGAATCAATGGAAGGATTCCACACAAATGGAAGAGATAAATTTTACGGGTAACATTACTGATGATTATGGTTTCAAAAAATTATTGGTTAGTCTTAAAAACAAAAGCGGAACTGCCGTTATTGACACCATCAACATCAACTTCACACTAAATCAACAAGAGTTCTTTTACTCTTTTGAAGTAAAAGAATACCTCTCTCAAACCGATGTTGAACTTATGTTTTCTATTTGGGACAACGACGGTGTGAATGGCCCTAAAAAAACCAACTCAGAAATTTTTCGTGTTGACATTCCTAACAAGTCAGACATCATAAAAAAATCGTCGGAAGTAAGTGAATCCTTAGTTGACGCGATGGAGAAATCCATGAAAGAGGCAAAGGAATTGGAAAAGGAATGGAAAAAATTTAGCCAGAAACTAAAGGATAAAAAAGACACTGACTGGAAAGACAAAAAGAAGTTGGAAGAGTTGATGAAACAACAAAACGCATTGGAAGATCAGCTTAAAAAAGTACAGGAACAAAAAATGCAAAAAGACGCTTTGGAGAAACTTTCTCCAAATCAAAAAAACGAACTCATCAAAAAACAAGAAGCTGTAGACAAACTTTTCGAAGACCTGATGTCTGAAGAAATGAAAAAAATGATGGAAGAA